>JAEUQF010000070.1 GCA_016789745.1 Bryobacterales bacterium | reverse complement strand
AACCCGGACCGAGATTCGCACTCGACGCAGGTACGCGAATCGACCAGGCCATAGCCAACTAGACGACCTCGTCTTCCAGGACCACCTTGCGGTTCTCCCGGCACGACTTATAAATCGACACCACCAACTCCAGCGCCCGGTAGCCATCTTCGCCCGCCGTCAGCGGCTTGCGGTTGTTCTTAATCGCTTCGGCGAAATCGGTGAACTGACGTTCGAACGGCGTCAGTGGAATCGCCATCGGGTCCGACGCGCCCGACATCGTCTGCTTGGCCACCGGCGCCTCCGGACCCGAGTCATTCTCCACATCCCAGGTGGTGAGCTTGTCGCCAGTCACAATCGCGGTGCCCTTGGTGCCATGGATTTCAATGCGCTCCGGATACCCCGGCCAGAAGGCCGTCGATGCCTGAATCACGCCTGTGGCGCCATTGGCAAATCGCAGAATCGCGTTCACCACGTCTTCACTTTCAATCGAGTGCAGCGCGCCCAACTGCCACACACCCGATACTTCCTTCACGCGCCCGATCAGGTACAGCAGCATGTCCACCTGATGGATGCCCTGGTTAATCAGCGCGCCACCGCCTTCCGTCGCCCAACTGCCCTTGATCGGCCGCGAGTAATACTCGGCCGACCGGTACCACTTCACATAGGCATCCGCCTGCAGGATGGTACCCAAGCGCCCGGCCGGAATCGCCTTCGCCAGAAACTGAATCGAATCGTCGAAGCGGTGCTGGCTCACTACGTTCAACATCACCCCTGCACGGCGGCAGTACCGCACCATGCCCATCGCGGTCTGCAGGTCCGTCGCGATCGGCTTTTGCACCTGCACATGCTTGCCCGCATCAGCGGCAATCTTCAGCGGCTGAAACCGGAAGTCCGGAAACGTGCAGACATCTATGAAATCGACACGGGAGTGGCGGCACACCTCCTGAAACGCCGGCACGAATTCGGCTCCGCAGGCGTCCGCAAACTGCTGGCCGCGGTCCGCGCGGTTGTCATTGACCACCGTCACTTCAAAGCCAATGTTCTTGTAGGCCTTTACGTGCATCTGGGCAATCGCCCCGCATCCGATGATTCCGACTCGCAATTTCGAAGGGTCTCCTCTGTTTGAGTTGATCCTCTAGGTTATCGCAGATGCCGCCGCCTGAGTACGTTCCTGGTCCAGCAAAACGCGCTTGCGGTCCAGCCCCCAGCGGTAGCCGCCCAACTCACCGCTCCCGCGGATCACCCGGTGGCACGGAATCGCCAACGCCACTACATTCGACGCGCACGCCCGTGCCACCGCCCGCGCCGCCGTCGGCTGCCCGATCCCCTGCGCCACCTCCTGGTAGCTCTCCACCGCTCCCGCCGGAATCGACTGCAAATAGCGCCATACCTTCATCTGAAAGGCTGTCCCGCGCACGTGGACCGGCAGCCGAAGATCCGGTGCCTGCCCTTCCAGATGCCGGTTCAGCGCCGCCATCCAAGCCGAGAAGCTCTCCGGCGGCGGCTCTGGCATCGCCCGCAACGCTGCCCCGGGATACTCTGCCCGCAGTTTCTCCACCAACTCGCTCTCCTCATCGCCGAACTGCAGGAAACATAATCCGCGATCCGTGGCGCCCAACAGCAGCAGCCCCAGTGCCGTCCGCGAAACCGCGTACGTGATCTCCAATCCCCGCCCGCCCGCGCGGTACTCCATCGGCGTCATCCCCAACTGCGTATCCACCTTCTCATAGAGCCGGCTCAACGACCCGAAACCCGCATCGAAGATCGCCCCGGTCACGTCCCCCTCGCCTTCCCGCAGCGACGCCTTGAAACCGCGCAGCCGGCAGTTATCCAAATACTGCTTTGGACTCACTCCCACTACCGCCTTGAACGTCCGCTGCAGGTGCGCCGGGCTCATCCCTGCCTGCCTGCCCAGGTGCACCAGCGTCAGCGATTCGCCGGCGTTTTGCTCAATGTACCGGACCAGCGCCAGCATGCGCGCCCGCATACCCGCGGTCTCTAGCGGCTTGCACCGCAAACACGCCCGCAACCCATCCCGCTCAGCCTCACCGGCCGTCCGGTAAAACCGCACATTCTCCCGCTTCGGGGTACGAGCCCCACAACTCGGCCGGCAAAACACGCCCGTCGTCAACACCCCGTAAAGGAATGCTCCGTCCTGCCCGGCATCGCGGCCCACAACCGCTTGCCAACAAAGATCCGCATCCAGCGGCGCCATGCTTCTATCTTGTGACACCAGCATCACGCAGCCCTCCCGCCCGCCATCATCGTCATGAACTTGGAGTCCGCCAGCCGCGACACGTACCCATCCCCACCCAGGTTGAAGAACCGGCCCCCGCAACCCACCAGAAGACCCTCACGGACATGCAGTTTCACAACGTGCACTTCAACCGCATAGCCGTTCCCGCTGTCGCCGAACCGGCGCCACTCGTGCACAATGCCCTCCATCTGCACCAGACATTCTTCCACCCTCGGCGGCCCCACACGCTCCGATGCCACGGGGGTCAACCCAGCCTCGTCGAACTTCGTCGACCTCGCCAGCCGGTCCACCTGGCTCACCAAACTGGCCGACGGCAGGTTGATCACGCACTCCCGCGTCCGGATCAGGTTCTCCGTTGCCTGCCCCATTTGCCCAAGCCCCAACATGCAAGTCCAGCCCAGCCACCACGCAGACGCCACAGGCGCCAGGTCCGGCGTACCGTCCGGATCCACCGTGCTCAGCAGTGCCACCGGCGTTCCGAAGTGAAGAATCGTTGGTTCCATCGTTCGATGCATGAACCCACACTAAGGCTTACGCCCCAACCAAAACATCCGATTCTTGCGTCCGAATACAATTCGCGCCGTCGCTACGGCAAACCCTCGTCCAACCGCACCAGAATCGCCGAGATCAGCCGGTGGGTATCGTAATAATCATTCCAGGACAGCGATTCCCGTACATCCTTTGGCGAGTTGATCAGCCCCCAGGTCTCCTTGGTTACCGAGTGCAGGCTCAGCACCGGAATCCCCGCCTTGTGAAACGTCATCGAGTCAGTTGACCCCACGTTATCCACGTTCACCCCCTGAAAACTCAGCTGCATCGCCTTCGCCAGCTCCCACGCCGCCTGGGCCAACGCGGCATTCGAGCTGTTCGGCCAGTATTTGGTGGGCGTCAACCCCAGCGAGTCCATCGTCAGCACCGCGGCAATCTGCTTGCGCTCGTCCTCCGGGATCGCCTTCAAATAGGCTTGCGAGCCCAGCAGCCCCTTCTCCTCGGCCGCAAAACCTACGAAGTGGAACGAATGCTTGCGCAGCTTCTGCCGCATCCACGATGCCAGCGCGGTCAACAGAATAGCACCCGTCCAGTTATCAATGATGCCTCGCCCGCCTGCACAGTCAAAATGCGCCCCTACCACGATCCGTCGCGCCTTCTCGTCTCCGTTCCCCGCCGCACAGATCAGATTGGGCTCCTTTGATCCCTTCACCGGCTGCTCCCGCAGGTCGCCGCATCCCGACTCCTGAAACAGCGCCTTCAGCCGCTTGTACCGTTCGCTCGACTTCGGATGCGCCAGTTCCAGTCGTTCTTCCAACAGTCCCGGCGTCAATGTCTTGAGCTCCACCCGTACGCCCTGCGCCGGCAAGCGGTCAACCATTAGCATCAGCACAAGCCACAGCGGAGAAGCCATGCGCGGATTGTAGCCGAAGACCCTCCTTCAACGCCGGGCGGCCTGCTTAACCAGCCGCCTCGCTGCGCTAGAGTGAGGAAATGGCACACCCAGGCGTGAGCAGGCGGTACTTTTTCTTCGGCGCCCTTCTTGGCGGCGCTGTCCCGGCAGCCGGATTCGGCAGTGTTGCATCGCTGAAAGCCCTCGGCTACAAGCCCTTCTATAACAAGCTGAACGTCGCCGCCATCGGCTGCGGCGGCCGCGGCGAGGCCATCCTCAAGGAAGCCGCCGCAACCGAAAACATCGTCGCGCTCTGCGATGTTGACACGGCACGCGCCGCTTCCGAACTGAAAGCGCGCAACACGCTAAATCAGTACAAAGACTTCCGCGTCATGCTCGACAAGGAAGGCAAGAACATCGAGGCCTGCACCATCGCCGTCCCTGACTTCATGCACGCCACCATCGCCCTGGCCTGCATGCAGCGCGGCATTCACGTCTATCTCGAAAAGCCCCTCACGCGCACCCCCTGGGAAGCACGCCTGCTCCGCGACGCCGCCGCCAAGTACAAGGTCGCCACCCAGATGGGCAACCAGGGATTCTCCCACGAAAGCCATCGCGTCGCCGCCGAAATCGTCTGGTCCGGCGAAATCGGCGAGGTCACCGAAGCCCACGTTTCCTGCACCCCCGGCACGCACCCCACCGGCCTCCAAGCTTTGCCCCCCGAAGAATCCGCGCCAGACACCCTCGATTGGAACCTCTGGCTCGGTAACGCCGCCATGCGCCCGTTCAGTTCCCACTACGTCCCCTACAACTGGCGCGGCTTCTACGATTTCGGTACTGGCCAAGTGGGCAACTGGGCCACCCATACCGCCGGCCCTGTCCACCATGCTCTCCAACTCGGCGCCCCCGATAGCATCGAGTGCCTCTCCCAGGTCAACGCCAGCAAGTACACCTTCCCCGACCGCGGCGTTATCCGGCTCGACTTCCCTGCCCGCGGCGGCATGCCTCCCGTGAAGGTCTTCTATCACGACTCCGCCAAGGTCGGCGAGCCCGAAGCCTGGAAAGTGCCTGGCATGGAAAACGAGCGCATCCTGCCGCCTCCCGACAACCTCAGCGATAAGGGCCGCCCCATGGGTCGCCCGCGCGGCAGCGGCAGCGGCGGCCCACCCCGGCCAGCAGCGCCCCGGCCCACTCAACCGAACGGACAGCCCTGGGGTGCCGGCGGTCCCGGCGTCCGCGTCTTCGGCAGCGGCCGCGGCACACCCGCGCCCGGCGTGCTCACCGGCAACGGTTCGGTTATGGTCGGAACGAAAGGCATGATCGCCACCTGTGACCGCGGCGAAGGCGTCTGGCTGCTGCCGTCCGCCCGCTGGCAGGAATACCGCCTGCCCCCACAGCTGCTTACCCGCTCCCCTGGCCATATGGCGGACTTTGTCCGCGCCGCGAAGGGCGGTGATCCGGCCTGTTCCGATTTCTCCATTGCCGGCCCGTATGCCGAATGGCTGGCCATGATTGGCATCGCCTACCGCGCCCCCGGGAAACTCCAGTGGGACGCGAAGAATTTGCGCTTCACCAACAGCGCCGAAGCCAACAAATACGTAAAGCCGGTCTTCCGCGCCGGCTGGGAACTGAAGCTGTAACTCTCCCCAATCGGGCGCGTGTCACACTGCTGCCGCGCGCCCAAACATTTTTCCTCTTCTACGTTTTATCCACACGTTTCGCACAACCCACCCCTCTCAACCCGCTGAGAACACACCAGATAAATCCTGTGCAAAACACCCCCGACGATGCGTTTTTCTTTTGACACAAAAACGAAACAGGCGCATAGTGAAGAAGGTTCCAAGAGGCACACGGAACAGTGAGCCAAAGGGACCGGGAAAGTTCGGAACGATGATCCGCCTGGAACACAGGCCTGGCGGGGAGTGAAGAGCTGAAACGGTTCCGGAAGGCAAGCCGCTTCGACAGTGTCTGTACCGGGCGCGACGCAACCCGCAAGGGGAGCGCGCCGCAGGGTAGCCCGAAAGGGTGGCCAGGCGGGCCGGATCCGGAGGGAGTAAAATCCCGATGGGGAGCGACGGTGCAGGGAGAGTCGAAGACCAGCGCGGAACAATGCGGAGTCGGAAGTCTCGCAAGGGGCAGAAGGCGATGCGGCGTGAGGCGCGGGTTCAGGTCACACAATAGGCCGGGAGCAATGACCCTACCGGGGGAATCGGGAGACCGAGACTCCATGTAGGAGAGCGAAAGGCCGATGGTGGCGGAGGGTTTCAGTCACGCCAGACGGACGCCGAAGGCGCAAGCCGGAAGCGAACGACGAGGTGGCTGCCGACTCAAGCCGAGCATGCACGGCGGTTGAGCGCACTGGGAAGCAGGTCACTTGGAACCTTTTTCTTTTTCACTGGGTTCTTCGTTCGAACTATCTGGAACATAAGGCTGGCTCAACGGCTCTACTAGCGGAAAGGAACCGCAGGATGCGTTGGACACTTCCGATACTCGTGCTGCACTCGGTTGGGCTGAATGCAGCCTTTGCGCTTCACCGCAATATCCACGAAACTCTGCAGTCGGCTGCCGCCGCGCCCGATTCGGAAATCTACTTCGCAGCCGCCGTTGCTGTCGGCATCTTCGCCTT
>JAEUQF010000010.1 GCA_016789745.1 Bryobacterales bacterium | reverse complement strand
CACCAGGCGCTGGAGGAGATACGCGGCCACATCCAGGCCGGGTATCAGGCGGTGTACAACGCGGATCTGAAAAGCTATTTCGACACGATTCGGCATGACAAGCTCATCGCTTGTGTGCGGGTGCGCGTGGGTGGACCGGAGCGTATTGTCGCTCATCCGGATGTGGCTGGAAACCCCGGTCGTCGAGAAGGGTGAGGATGGCAAGCCGGATACGTGGCAGCCGGACGCAAGGGAAGGGGACGCCGCAGGGTGGGGTGATCTCGCCGCTGTTGAGCAACCTGTACCTGCACTGGTTCGACAAGCAGTTCCACCGCAACGCAGGTCCGGCGCATGGGGCGAACGCCCGGTTGGTACGCTATGCCGATGACTTTGTTGTATTGGCGAGATACCAGGCGGACAAGCTCAGAAACTGGATCGAATCGACGTTGGAAGGCTGGTTAGGATTGCAGATCAACCGCGACAAGACGCGCGTGGTGAATCTGTGGCAGACCGGAGCGAAGCTGGACTTTCTGGGCTACACATTCTGCCACTGGGCAGGAACGCGCAACTGCCTGCGCATGCCTGCGACTAATGTGTTTCACCAGAGCCGGATGCCGGGAAATCCGCTTGTCCGGTTCGAGGAGGGGAGGGTGACCCTTTACGGAACTCCCTCCTACTCTACCGCGAGAATTTCCGAACGAGTCCCGCCCCTACAGATGTGCGGTGCCCCCGTGACGAGGCATCCAGCCCCGGCTGTCAACGTGCCGTAAACAGATTCTTCGGAATGCTCACGTGGACGCCGCGCTTGCCATCCACCAACTGCGTCAGCGAAAGGTCGCAGGCATCGGACACCAACAGGTAGGCATCCGCGCGGCTGAGCTTCGCGTGGCCGGCCAAAAAGCCCACCGCTTCCCGGACGGCGATCTGGATGGCGGTATCTAAGTTCTCATCAAAGCCCATCGTGATGTAGTGCGTAGGCGTCTCGGCAAAGGGCCAGTGCAGCGGCTTGTCCTTGCGCACCAGGAGTCGGAAGGTGCCCGTAAGAACCGTCTCCAATGCCGTCAGGCTGACTTCGCCGTTACCCTGCGCGGCATGCGCGTCTCCCACGCTGAACAGCGCACCCTTGGCATGCACGGGCAAATAAAGCGTCGTCCCGGCGGTGAGCTCCTTCAGATCCAGATTGCCCCCGTGGATCCACGGCGGAGCGCTGCTGATGCGCCCGGATTCAAAAGGCGGCGCCACCCCCATGGAGCCGAAGAAGGGCCGCAGCGGGATCTCCACGCCAGGCGCGAACGGCGCCACCTTGCGCTGTTTGTCCAGGCGGATCAGCTTGCGATGTTTGTACGGGAAATCCGTTGGCAATACGCCCATCCCCGGCAGAAACAGGTTGATCGCGTACGGCAGCGCCAACTCGACAGATTGGATGCGGACCTCCAGCGTATCACCCGGCTCGGCGCCTTCCACGTAAATCGGTCCAGTCAGGATGTGCGGACCAGGCCCTTCATTCTTCACCTGCGAGTGGATGGAGCGGTGTGAGGCCTCGATTTCCCTCCCCGGTACGCCAATCTGCTCCAGGGCCTCCGGCGTGTCGATCATCGCGCTGCGCAGCGTGACGGTGTCGCCCGACTGCACACGCAGCACCGGCGGATGCGCGGCGCTGTAAAAACCCCAGTGAACCGTCTTCGGGGTGGAATCGAGTTGATGGTGTTCGGCCGCAAGCGGAAGCGTCAGCAGAGCCAGCAGGAGTAGCCGCATATGGGTATCTACTCTAGCAGGGCGGGTCATTCCCTCCGTAGCGCCGCCAGGGGATCCATTCGCCCGGCCCGCCACGCCGGCACCATCGCCGCCGCCAGCGCCACCACTACCAACAACACCGCAATCCCCCCGAACGTCACACCATCGTAGGGCTCCACTCCGAACAGCAGGCTCCGCAACACCGGCACGCCCGCCAGCGACATCGCCAGCCCTATCGCCAATCCCACCGCCGTCAATCGGGCCGCCTGCCCCAGCACCATCCCCATCACCTGTCCACGGGTCGCCCCCACCGCCATCCGGATCCCAATCTCCCCGGTCCGCTGCGCCACCGCCTGCGCCACCACGCCATACAACCCAATCGCCGCCAGCAGCAGCGCAAAACCGGCAAACCCGCTCAACACCGCCGAATAGAACTGCTCCCGCCACATCGCCCGCCCCACGATGTCCTCCATCGCCTTCACCTCGCTCACCGGCACCGCCGCGCTCACCCCACGCACCGCACTCCGCACCAACTCCGCCATCGCAGCCTCGCCCCGCACCACCACCGTCATCGACCGCGACGCCATCTCCGGCCCCTGCGTCACCGGCAAATAGTATTCCTCCTCCACCGGCGCCGTCCAACTCCGCTGGCGCAGATCCCGCACCACGCCGATCACCGTCACCCAGGGCGACTGGACCCGCGGATCGCCCAGCCGCACCCGCCGCCCCAGCGCATCGCCGGCCGGCCACAACCGCCGCGCCAGTTTCTCGTTCACGATCACCACCGGTGCCGTCCCCTCCCGATCGGCATCCGTGAAGTCCCGCCCCGCCACCCACCGCGCCCGCATCGCCGCAAAGTACCCCGGCATCGCCACCCGCCACACCGCGCGAGGCATCCGCCCTGGCTGCGGAATCGCCATCCCTTCGGCCAGCAGCGTCCCGCCCCAGAGATCCCCGCCCACCGGCAGATGGTTCACCATCGATGCCGACTCCACGCCCGGCACCTCCCGCACGCGCGCCAGCATCTCCCGGTACAACGCCGTCCGCGACTCGCCCCGCAGTTCGCGCTGCGCATCCAACGACACTTGCATGGTCTGCAAGCCCCGCGCCGCGAACCCCGGATCCACCTGCCGCATCGCCACAAACGTCCGCAACAACAGCCCGGCCCCGGCCAGCAACAGGAACGACATGGCAATCTCCGCCACCACCAGCGCCGCCCGCGTCCGCGCCTGCCCCTGCCCTGCCGACCCTCCTCGCGCCCGCTCCCGCAATGCCGTCTGCACATCCCCGCGCGAAGCCCGCCAGGCCGGTAGCAGCCCGCTCAGCACGCCGGTCAGCAGCGCCAAGCCCGCGCTGAACAGCATCACCGGCGCATCCACTTCAATGTCTTGCATCCGGGGCAACAAGGCGCTCGTCTTGAACCACGCCACACCCCACCGCGCGAGCAGCACACCCAGCACGCCGCCCACCGCGGACAGAAGCACACTCTCCACCAGCAACTGCCGCATCAGCCTTCCCCGCCCTGCCCCCAGCGCCAGCCGGATCGCCACCTCCTTCTGCCGCGACGCCGCCCGCGCCAGCGCCAGGTTCGCCACATTCGTGCACGCCACTAACAACACAAAGCCCACCGCGCCCATCAGCAGCCACAGCGAGTGCCGCACACTCCCCACTACCTTCTCTTCCAGCGAGTCCACCTGCAGCGTCAGCCCCGCGTTCGCCTCCGGATACGCCGCCGCCAGCCGCGCCCACACCGCACCCGCCTCCGCCCTTGCCGTCTCTATTCCCACGCCGGCCCGCATCCGTCCGAACACCCGTAAGAACTGCGCCCCGCGTTGCTCCCGGCTCCCCTCCAGGACCAAGGGCAGCCAGATCTCGGCCTCCGTCACCCAAAACGGCGCGAACTGAAAATGTTCCGGCATCACCCCGAGGATCCGGTGCGGTTGTCCATCCAACAGGTAACTCCGCCCCACCACACCGGCATCCCCGCCGAACCGCCTCTGCCACAAACGGTGGCTCAGCACCGCCACCTTATCGCGCCCCGCACGATGCTCCTCCGGCGCCGGTGTCCGACCCAGCAGCGGCGCCACTCCCAATAGCGGAAACATCTCTTCGGACATCCGCAGCGCCACCAATCGCTCCGGCTCGCCCACCGCCACCGTTACACCCGCCGCACTCGCCGCGCCCATCGCCGAAAAGCTCCCCCGCGTCTGTGCCTGCAAATCGAAGAAGTTCGCCGGCGCCACCGGCGAACCCTGCGCCCCATGCAGCAACGTCACCAACTGCCCGGCATCACGGTACCCCAGCGGCGACAGCAATACGTGCCGAACCACACTGAACATCGCCGTATTCGCCCCGATTCCCAAGGCCAGCGTCGCCACCACGATCGCCGCATACCCGGGTGCCCGCCGCACCCCACGCAGCCCGTACCGCAGATCCTGCATCAGCTTGTCCATACCTGCCGTTATACGCAGGCGCCCCGCCGCCGTCCCGCACATACCCTGAATCCCTGAGTGCACCGCTTTACGTCAGAATAGAGAGAAGGCATGTTTCGTCTCGCTGTTTGCATCCTGGCCATCACACTCCCCTTCCTGGCATCCGCCCAGCAGAAGATGTTCCCCTATCCTTACGACCAGCACGACTTCCCCAATGGCCTCCGCCTCATCTCCGTCAAGACCGACTACCCCAACGTCGTTGCCCTCTACATCGTGGTGCAAACCGGGTCCCGCAACGAGATCGAGCCCGGCAAGAGCGGCTTTGCCCACTTCTTTGAACATGTCATGTTCCGCGGCACCAAGACCGTCCCGCAGGACGAGTACGAAAAGGCACTGAAGCAGATGGGCGTCGCCTCCAACGCCAACACTTCCGACGACCGCACCGTCTACCACAACACGCTCTCCAAAGAGGACTTAGGCCAGATCCTCAAGCTCGAAGCGGATCGCTTCCAGAACCTCTCCTACTCGGAAAACGTCTTCCGTACCGAAGCGCTGGCCGTGCTGGGTGAGTACAACAAGAACAGCGCCGAGCCTTTCTCCAAAATCGACGAGGTTTTCTCGGAAACGGCCTACGATAAGCACACCTACAAACACACCACCATGGGCTTCCTCAAGGACATTGAGGACATGCCCAACCAGTACGCCTACAGCAAAACCTTCTTCGATCGCTTCTACAAGCCCGAGTACACCACCATCATCGTCGTCGGCGACATCGACCCGGTCGCCACCCGCAAGCTTGTCCAGCAGTACTGGGGCAACTGGGCCCGCGGCAACTACAAGACCGAAATCCCCGCCGAACCCGCCCACACCGCGCCGCGCCGCAACCACATCGACTGGCCGACGCAAACCCTGCCCATCCTCCTGACCGGCTATCGCAACGCCGCCTACACCGACACCGAAATTGACTCCGCCGCCCTGGACTTAATCGGCACGCTCGCCTTCTCTCCGAACTCCGATCTTTATAAGAAACTCGTCATCCAGGAACAGGTGGCCGACACGCTGGGCTTCGGCAACTCCGATCACCTTGATCCAAGCTACTTCCAAGTCTTCGCCCGGCTCAAGAAGGCCGCCGATCTGCCACGCGTGGAAAAGGAGATCCTCGCCACCATCGAGCGGCTCAAGACCAAACGCATCGAAAAGGACAAGCTCGACGCCGTCAAAAGCCGCCTCCGCTACGAACTCGCGCTGCAGATGAACAACAGCGAGGCCATCGCCCGCACGCTCGCCCACTACGTCGCCCTCAAGCGTACGCCGGAGACCATCAACCGCCTTTACGAACGTTACGCTCAGGTCACCCCGGATGACCTGCTGCGCATCGCCAAAAAATACTTCGTCGAAAGCGAGCGCGTCACCGTCACCTTAGCCCCCAAGCAGTAAACCCATGCGTACCTTCCTCGTCCACAACTTCGGTTGCCGCGCCACGCAGGCCGATGGAGCCGCGCTCGAAGGCCTGCTCCGCCAGCAGGGCCTTACTTCGGTTGACGCCAACGCCAGCGCCGACCTGGTCATCCTAAACACCTGCACCGTCACCGCCACGGCCGACGACGAAGTCCGCCAGATCACCCGCCGCGTCCATCGCGAAAACCCCGAAGCGCGCATCCTCATCACCGGCTGCTACGCCCAGCGCGCCCCGGAAGAACTCGCCGCCCTGCCCGGCGTCAACTGGGTGGTCGGCAACTCTCACAAGACGCAGATTCCCGACTTGGTGGCCACCGCTGCGCCGCACTTCCACGGTGAAATCCACATCGGCGACATCTTCGCCCAACAGGAGTTCCTCTCCGCCCCCATCGAAGATGCTGCCGGCGACCGCACCCGTCCCAACCTCAAAGTCCAGGACGGCTGCAATAACCGCTGCTCGTTCTGTATCATCCCCTCGGTGCGCGGCCGGAGCCGCAGCGCTAAGCCGGAAGCTATCCTCAATCAACTCCGCCCGCTCGCCGAGCGTTACCGCGAAGTCGTGCTCAGCGGCATCAACCTTGGCCGCTGGGGCCGCGACCTCGACCACCGCCTCCGGCTCGCCGACCTCGTCCGCCTCCTCCTCAACGAAACCAACGTCGAACGCCTGCGCCTTTCCTCCGTCGAGCCCATGGACTTCTCCGACGACCTGCTCCGGCTCATGGCCGACAGCCCGCGCATCGCTAAACACGTGCACGCCCCGCTGCAATCCGGCTCCGACACCGTGCTGCGCCGCATGCGCCGCAAGTATCGGCCGCGCCACTACGAAGACCGCATCCGTAAAGCGCGCGAATGGATGCCCGACGCGGCCATTGGTGCCGACGTCATGGTCGGCTTCACCGGCGAAACCGACGCCGAGTTCGAAGAGAGCCGCCGTTTCATAGAAAGCCTGCCATTCACCTATCTGCATGTGTTCACCTACAGCGAACGGCCCGGCACCGAAGCCGCCGCGCTCGCCAACCAGGTGCCCATGCCCGTCCGCAAGCAGCGCAACAAAGTCCTTCGTGACCTGGCCGCCGCCAAGAATCTTGCCTTCCGCCAAGCCATGCTCGGCAAATCGCTATCGGCGGTCACCCTCGACGGCGCCGGCTCCGCTCTCAGCGAGAACTACCTGAAAATCGACCTCACACAACCCCGCCCTGCCAACACGCTGGCCGCCGTCACCATCGGCAGCCTCACCGCGCAGGGCCTTCGCGAAGCAACTCCGTTCCCGGTCCTCTAAACACCGCATGAAACCTTCATCCGCACTTCTGGCCCTTGCGATGTCGCTCCCCGTATTCGGCGATTCCCTCATCACCCAACCCGGCAAATCCCCGCTGGTCACCATCCGCGTTGTCTTCAAAACCGGCGCCGCGCACGACCCCAAGGGCAAAGAAGGCCTGGCCGCGCTCACCACCGCCATGATGGCCGACGGCGGTACCCGCAAACTCACCTACCAGCAGATCATCGACGCCCTCTTCCCCATGGCTGTCGATATCCGCGCCCAGGTGGACAAGGAGATGATCACCTTCTCCACCGAAACCCACGTCGACAACCTGGAGAAGTTCTACCCCATCTTCCGCGACGTCATCACCGATCCCGGCTGGCGAGCCGAAGACCTTACTCGCCTCAAGGACGACGCCGTCAACGCCATCCGCACCGGCCTCCGCGGCAATAACGACGAGGAACTCGGCAAGGAAGTCCTCTACGAACAGATCTACGCCGGCCGCTCCTACGGCCACCTCAACCGCGGCCACGTCTCGGCCATCCAGTCCATCACCCTCGACGACATCAAGCTCTTCCACAAACAGTACTTCACCGCCACCAACTACACCATCGCCGTCGCGGGCGGCTACCCGCCCGACTTCCCTGCCCGCCTCAAAGCCGACCTCGACAAACTCCCCAAGACCGAAGTCATCTCCCCGCAGGTCTCCGCCCCGTTGCCGGTCTTCGGCCGCAATCTGGTTATCGTCGATAAACCTACCCGCTCGGTAGCCATGTCTCTCGGCAAGCCGATCGCGGTCAAACGCGGCGACCCCGACTACGTCCCGCTCCTCATCGCCCAGAGCTGGCTCGGGCAGCACCGCAGTTCCGGCGTGCGCCTGTTCGAACGCATCCGCGAGATCCGCGGCCTCAATTATGGCGACTACGCCTACATCGAATACTTCCCGCGCGGCATGTACCAGTTCGACCCTGACCCCAACCTCGCCCGCCAGCAACAGATCTTCCAGATCTGGATTCGCCCCGTCCAGCCCAACACGGCCGTCTTCACCCTAAGACTGGCCATCTACGAATGGGAGCGCCTGATCAAGGAAGGCATGACCGAAGCCGACTTCGAACGCACCCGCAACTTCCTCTCCAAGTACGTCAACCTGTTGACCAAAACCAAGAGCGCCGAACTCGGCTACGCCATCGACAGCGACTTCTACGGCACCACCGCCTACAACACCTACATCAAGAACGCGCTCCGCACCGTCACCCTGCAGCAGGTCAACCGCGCCATCCGCAAACACCTCACCCCGGACAATATCCAAATCGTCCTGGTGTCCAACAACGCCCAGCAACTCAAAGACAAGCTGCTTTCCGGCGACCCAAGCCCCATGACATACAACTCCCCCAAGCCCGAAGAAATCCAGGCCGAAGACAAGATCATCGAGAAGCTGGACCTCGGCCTGAGAGCCGATAAAGTCAAAATCCTGGACGTGAAAACCGTCTTCGAATAGAGGGCGCTGTTACCCCAACTCCGCCACATAAACCTGAGGAAACCCGCTCCGGTCACTGGCGAATACCACCTTGGTCTCATCCCCAGAAAACGAGGGATGCGGATGTGTCCACTGCGGTCCGTATACGGTATCGGTGGCCACCTCCATCCAACTCAACGCCCCGCTCTTGGCCTCACTCCGCGCCCGCGCGAAATCCTCCGCCAGCGCATAC
>JAEUQF010000480.1 GCA_016789745.1 Bryobacterales bacterium | reverse complement strand
CCGGAGATGAGGTCGCCGGGCCGGAAGGTGGGGAAGACGACGACCGCGGCAACGGCCAGACCGATCAGGCTGGAGGTGGCGACGGTGAGACGGCCCAGAACGGTAACGAGGTTATCGTGCAGGCGGGTATGGCCGGAAGCTCGCTGCAGGGTGCGGGCGAAGGTCTTACCGGCTAACCAGAACAGGATGATGACCACGATACCGATGGCCAAGTAGGGCAACCGGGCGATGAAGGCGGTGACCATGCCATCGAGCGTGGCCCAGACGGTGCGAATCGGTGACTCCAGGCGGATACCTCCGTAGGTAGGAGGCTACACCGCGAGTGTCTGTTTCACTGCCAGCCGGGCTTCAAATTGGAAGAGGTGGGTAGCTTAGAGGATGGGTGGCTGGGAGGCAGGGACTCGAACCCCGATACGCAGATCCAGAGTCTGCAGTCTTACCATTAGACGACCTCCCAACAATTTTTCATTCTACCACTGGTTTCGGGCAAACGCAGCGGTGGTGTCGGATTTTGTGCAGTGATTTTCTCGATTGGCAGGCGTCGCATTTTTCTAAGTGGTTGATGGCGGGGTATTTGGCGGGCTGGGGAGGGATGTGGCGGGTGAGCGGCCGGATAGCCTCGGCATGGAGGTTTTCGACCATATGGCTGCACTGCCGTATCCCACTTACGGGATTACGCACCTTTACCTCTTTCCGGTCTACCAGACCAGAGAGGCTTATCAACAGGCGACTGGAATGGAGGCGCCGCCTTACGATCCGACCAAGCCCATCAAGAGCTGGTTTGATCCCAAGGCCGCCGAGAATCCGAGCCGCAAGATCGTGTACGACCGCGTTATCGCGTTGGCGGATAACGGGGCGCCGCTGGCGAGCCTGGACGGCAAGCCGGTGATCGAGCCGCTGCTGATTGAGCGCAACGTGGCGGCCGCGGTGAACATTCCCGTGAAGGGCCGCGACATTCCCGACCACGTGCCAACGGGCGTGGAGATTCCGGTGCCGCTGCGCGCGCTGGATCCGGACGAAGAGCTGTACTTCCAGTTCGGCGGCAGCATTGCCGTGAAGAACAAGAAGCTGTTCGGGCAACTGGAGACCGGCGGCTTCACGGCGGCGGACCGGGCGCTGCTGCAGGCGATTGCCGAGAAGATCGGTATCGGCCAGTAGGGCGGGTTGGGGGGGCGGCGGAAACCGCCCTCCCGCGTCATTGCCCCGAGAAGGTAACTTTGAGGGGCAGCACTTTGCCGGGCGGTTCGGCCACCACCTGGACAACCTCATGGGAATAGCGTCCGCGCGGGTGCTGTTGAGGCATGGGGGCGTAGCGGATGGTGACGGTGGCCTGCTCCTTGGCTTTCAACTCGGTTTTGTCGAGTTCGACGGTGAGGTCGCCGGTAGGCGCCTTTTCCAGACGGAGGCGCACCGAGCCGGGCATGGCGTTGGTGATGGTAATGGTTTCGGTGGAGCCTTTGTCAGGGTTGAACTGAACCGAATCCCGGTCGGTAGAGATCATGTTGAAGATCTCCTGCGCACCGGGGCCGCTGGGGATAACGGGGGCGCCGTCGCCCTGGCCTGGCGACATAGTTCCGAAGCCCGTTTCCCTAGTCAGGCGAGGCGGGACGTACCACACCCAGTCTTCGGCCTGCACTTTCCAGTTGCTGGTCATGGGCAGGGTGACTTTCATCAGGCCGCCCGGTGGGATCAGGACATCGGTGTCGCAGTTGGTGACCACCGAGGCGCTTTGGAAATCTTCTTTATAGTTGATGCGGACGATCTCGAACTTGCGGCAGCGGCGTTTTTCGGCTTCGAAGAAGACGTCCTTGCTCTCTTCGGCGACCAGTTGCTCGGCCACGCGGAACTTGCCTTCGACGTGAGCCTGGTAGAACTTCGACACGCGAGCCCGCAGCGCTTCGTCGATGGCCGGGGGAGCTTTCGAGAAGAGGTCTGAGGGGCTTTGGGCGAAACTGAGCGCGGCGCAGGCAGTCAGGCTGGCCAGCAATCGATGCATCCTCCCATTTTAACCCGCCTCCGGGGTTGTGGTTGTGGTTTGACACCCCTTTGCCGGGGAGCCTATAGTCAATAGTTGGGACCTCAGGTAACAACCCCAAAAAGCGGAGCAAATGCCTACTTCGTACCCTGAACTTTATTTCCCCATCCTGCTTCAGGCGGTTTTGGGAGTGGTCGTGGCGGGAGCACTCGTTGGATTGTGCTTTCTGCTCGGCAAGCGCGCGAAAAACCCGGTGAAAGATATCCCGTATGAATGCGGGGTGGCGCCTATTGGATCGGCCAAGGAGCGCTTCAGTGTGAAGTTCTACCTGGTGGCGATGTTGTTCATCCTGTTCGACATTGAAGCCATTTTCCTGTACCCGTGGGCTGTCGTTTACCGCGACTTGAAGCTGTTTGCATTCACCGAAATGCTCGTGTTCGTGATTCTGATTCTGTGCGGCTTTTTCTACATCTGGAAGAAGGGCGTACTCGATTGGGCCGAACAGGAGTGGCACTACCGGACCGGCGCCTGGGATAAAGACGCCCAGAAGACGAAGGCCGGCAAATCTTCTTCGGAGCTGATCGGCGCGGGGCGCTAAGGCGCGCACAAAGCCGGGAAGGTTAACACAACATGATTTCCGATGAGGCAAAGCAGGATCCGGTGATCTCCGCTCTGTTGGAGCGGTTCCCGGACAGTATCGAAGAAGCGCATACGAATCTGGGCGAGCCGACGGTGGTGGTGAAGCCGGGCGATATCCGGGCCGTGTGCCGTTTTCTGAAGACGGAGCAGAAGTTTGTGCGGCTGAGCGGGTTGACGGCCGTGGACTGGCTGCCGCGCGAACCGCGCTTTGAAGTGGCGTACCATCTGCAATCGGTGGAGCGGAACCTTTGGCTCCGTGTGAAGGCACGGGTGGCCGGGGACAAGCCGGAGATCGACTCGGTCTACTCTATCTGGCGTGGCTGCGACTGGTATGAGCGCGAAACCTTCGATCTGTTCGGCATCGTATTCAAAGGGCATCCAAAGCTGACCCGTCTGATGATGCCCGAGGGCTGGAATGGCCACCCGCTGCGCAAGGATTATCCCGTGCACGGCTTCAAATACAGCTACGCGGACAAGCAGTAGCAGCAGAACGGAGCGAGTGAGCATCATGCCTGAGATTGACGAACTGCTGGAACAAGACGCGGGCGAGAGCCAGGAACCGGATGCTGGTGTAACACGGCGCATGACCCTGAACATGGGTCCGCAGCACCCGTCCACGCACGGCGTGCTCCGTATCGTACTGGATCTGGAAGGTGAGACCATCCGGAAGGCCGTGCCGGAGATCGGCTACCTGCATACGGGTATCGAAAAGGAATGCGAAGTCAAGACGTGGCAGCAGGTGGTGCCGCTGACGGACCGCACCGATTATCTGGCGAATCTCTCCAATAATCTGGGCTACTGCCTGGCGGTGGAGAAGCTGCTGCAGATGGAAGCGCCGCCCAAGGCGCAGTGGATGCGCGTGCTGCTGACCGAGGTGACACGCATCAATAGCCACTTGGTGTGGCTGGGCACCAGCGCCCTGGACGTGGGCGCGATGTCGGTGTTCTTCTACTGCTTCCGCGAGCGGGAAGAAATCCTCCGGCTGTTTGAGTTTTTCAGCGGACAGCGGCTGATGACCAGCTATTTCCGCATCGGCGGGTTGGCGCTGGAACCGCCGCGCGGCTGGCAGAAGTGGATTGAGAAGTTCTTGAAGGTGATGCCGGAGCGGGTGGACATGCTGGAAAACCTGCTCAACGAGAACCCCATCTTCAAGAAGCGGACGCAGGGCGTGGGGTACATCAGCCTGGAAGACATGCTCGACCTGGGCGTTACGGGCCCGATGCTGCGCGGTGCCGGGCTGAAGATCGACCTGCGCAAGGACAAGCCTTATTCCAGCTACGACAAGTTTCAGTTCGACATTCCGACGCGCACCGAGAACGATGTGTATTCGCGGTACCTGGTGCGGATGGCGGAGATGCGCGAAAGTCTCAAGATCATCCGCCAGGCGCTGGACGGCATGCCGGAAGGCTCGCACGTGGCCGATGCCCCGAAAGTGGTGCTGCCCGATCGCGAGAAGATGAAAACGCAGATGGAAGCCCTGATCTATCACTTCAAGATTGTGACGGAAGGCTTCCGGGTTCCGGCGGGCGAGGCGTACGTCGCCATCGAATCGCCGCGCGGCGAACTGGCGTACTACGTAGTGAGCGACGGAACGTCGAAACCATACCGGGTGTTCATGCGGACCCCGAGTTTCGGCAACCTGCAAGCGCTTCCCACTCTTTTTGAAGGCTATCCCATCGCGGACTCGATCGCGTCGCTGGGAAGCATGGACTTTGTGCTGGGCGATACCGACCGGTAGAGGATCGACATGACGTTTTCTCCCCAATTGGAAGCGAAGCTGGAGAAGCTGATCAACAGCTATCCGGCGGGGCGCCGCAAGAGCGCGCTGATTCCGATGCTGATGTTTACGCAGGACGAGGTTGGCTCGGTTACTCCGGAGCTGGTTAACGAGGTCGCCAAGCGGATCGGGATTCCCCCGGTGCAGGTCGACGAAGTAGTGACCTACTACTCCATGCTGCACAAGAAGCCCATGGGCAAGTATCACGTGCAGGTGTGCACGAACATCAGTTGCTTGCTGTGGGACGCCGATAAACTTTACGAGCATGCCTGCCACAAGCTGGGGTTGGGCCACAAGGAAGTCTCGCCTGACGGCCTGATCTCGCTCGAAGAAGTGGAGTGCATGGGTGCCTGTTCCTGGGCCCCGGCTGTGCAGGTGAACTACGACTTCCACCACCATGTGACGGCGGAGAAGTTTGACGAGATCATCGAAGCCTTGAAGAAGACGAAGACCCAATAGCCTATGCTGTTCAATCCACCAAGCCCGCTCGAAATCAAAGTTCTGACCAAGCGGTTTGGTCTTCCGAACTCGGCGCATATCGACACGTATCTGGCCAACGACGGCTACCAGGCGTTCGTGAAATCGCTGGATATGACGCAGGACGCCATTATCCAGGAAGTGAAGGATTCGAACCTTCGCGGCCGCGGCGGCGCCGGCTTCCCCACCGGCATGAAATGGGGCTTCTGCCCGCGCAATTCGCCGAAACCGAAGTACATTGTGGTGAACTCCGACGAATCGGAGCCGGGCACCTGCAAGGATCGGGTGCTGATTGAGAACGATCCGCATCTGCTGATTGAAGGTGTCCTGATCGCCGCGCAGGCGGTTGGAGCCAAGGCCGGCTACATTTACGTTCGCGGCGAATACCGCTACCTGATCGACATCCTGGATAAGGCGATCGGGGAAGCCTACGCGAAGGGCTACCTGGGCAAGAACATCCTGGGGCGGGGCGTGGATTTCGATCTGTACACGCACACCGGCGCGGGCGCCTATGAGTGCGGCGAAGAGTCGGCGCTGCTGGAATCGCTGGAAGGCAAGCGCGGGCAACCGCGGATTCGTCCTCCGTTCCCGGCTGTGGCTGGTTTGTATCAATGCCCGACTGTTCTGAATAACGTGGAAACCTTCGCGGCTGTTCCGTCCATTTTGCAGATGGGCGGCAAGGCTTGGGCGGACTTGGGTGTTCCGAAGGCGGGCGGTACGAAGTTGACCTGCCTGACCGGCCACGTGAACAAGACCGGCGTGTATGAGCTTCCGCTGGGCTTCCCGGTGGACAAGATGATTAATGAGGTGGGCGGCGGCATGCGCAGCGGGAAGAAGATGAAAGCCTTCATCCCCGGCGGGTCGTCGTGCCCGGTGTTGACGGGGGACGAAGCCTGGCCGCTGACCATGGACTACGATGCCATGGCAAAGGCCGGCACGATGTTGGGCTCGGGCGGAGTGATCATCATGGACGAGGATACGGACATGGTGAAGGCCGCGCTGCGCATCATGCATTTCTATCAGCATGAGAGCTGCGGCTGGTGCATTCCGTGCCGCGAGGGCACAACCTGGATCAAGAAACTGCTGACGCGTCTGAACAATGGCATTGGGACAGGCAAGGACATCGACTTGGTCGGGGATCTTGCCAACAACATGCTGGGGCGCACGTTCTGTCCGCTGGGAGATGCTGCTGCTCTGCCGACCGCTTCCATTGTGAAGAAGTTCCGGCACGAGTTTGAGGCGAAGATCAAGAGCACGATGGTCGCAATCCCGGCGGCGGCAAACAATCCGTTCGTGGTGGTTTAGGGAGAGGGAATGGCTGACCTTGTCAATCTGACGATCAACGGCGTCGCCATCCAGGCGCCAGCCGGCACTTTATTGATCGACGCGGCCAAGAAGGTAGGGATCGAGATCCCGGCTTTTTGCTATTACGAAGGTTATTCGCTGCAGGCCGCCTGCCGTATGTGCCTGGTGGAAGTAGAGAAAATGCCGAAGCTGCAGACTGCCTGCACGCTTCCGGTTGGCGAAGGCATGGTGGTGCGTACCGAGTCTGATCCTGTGGTGAAGGCTCGGAAAACCACGCTGGAGTTTCTGTTAACGAATCACCCGCTTGATTGCCCGGTGTGCGACAAGGGCGGCGAGTGCGAACTGCAGGACATGGTGTTCCGCTACGGGGCCGGCGAGAGCCGCTTCACGGAGATGAAGCATCACGTCGACGAAAAGCAGTGGTCGCCGGTGGTGTTCTATGACGGCCCGCGCTGCATTCTGTGCTATCGCTGCGTGCGTGTGTGCAATGAAGGCATGGGCGTGGGCGCGCTGGGTATTGTGAATCGCGGTGTGAACAGCGAAATTGCTCCCAGCCATGGCGACCACCTGGAATGCGATGAGTGCGGGATGTGTATCGACATCTGCCCGGTGGGTGCGCTCACTTCCGGTACGTATCGCTACAAGACGCGCCCATGGGAAATGAAGCACGTCGGCACGATCTGCACCTTCTGCTCGAATGGCTGCAAGACGACGCTGGGTGTGCGCGATCAGCAGATCGTGCGCGGCAACAACCGCGACCGTAGCGGCATCAACGATGAGTTCCTCTGCGTGAAGGGCCGCTACGCCTTCGATTTCGTCGAGAGTCCGGAACGCCTGACCTCGCCGATGATGAAGGTGAACGGGCAATTGCAGGAAGTGAGCTGGGCGAAGGCGCTGGCCGCAGTGGCTGCGAAGTTCAGCGAAGTGAAGGGCCGCGGCGGCAAGTTTGGTGTGGTGGGTTCTACCAAGACCACCAACGAAGAGAACTTCTACCTGCAGAAGTTTGTCCGCGAAGGTCTGGGCACGAACAATATTGACCATCACCGTTCGGGCGACCTGGTAACGCTGATTGATGCCTTGGCCGGGCGGGAGAATGCGCTGGCAAGTGTCGGCGACGTCTACAACGCCAAAGCTGCCCTGGTGATCGGCACCGATCTGAGCCAGGAGCATCCGCTGCTGGCCTTCCAACTGCGGGCCAACTATCGCCATCACAACTCGAACATCTATATGGTGACCAAGGGTCCGGTGCGCGAGGATGCGGTGGCGGTTGCCGCCGTCCGCGCCGAAGCCGGCCAGGAGATTGCCGCGCTCGACCAACTGCGCGAGCAGCTCTCGAAAGAGTCTGAACTGCTGGTGCTGTTCGGCGGGTCCGTGAAGGGCGAGGCGGTGCGAAAGCTGGTGGCGTTCGCCGATTCGCTCGGTATTGCCAAGATAAAGTACATCTGCCTGGTGGATTATTCGAATTCGCGCGGCGCCCTCGATATGGGCCTGCTGCCGGATCTCGGCCCCGGGTACAAGCCGGTGGACAAGGCCGGCCTGTCGCTGCCGCAGATGATGGCCGCCACCGACCTGGATGTGCTCTGGGTGGTGGGTGCCAACCCGCTGGCCCGCTACCAACTGGCGTCGAAGCCGTTCGTGGTGGTGCAGGAAATGTTCCTCACCGAGACCGCGAAGGCCGCCGATGTGGTGCTGCCGGCTTCTAACGCCTATGAAAAATCCGGCACGGTGACAAACGTAACCGGTGAAGTGCAGAAACTGCATGTCGCCGGCAAAACGATGGGCACCAAGCCGGACCTGGAGATCATCGGCCTGATCGCCAAGGAAATGAAGATCAACGCCGGCGTGTGGAGTTCCAACGCGGTGTTTGAAGAGATCCGGAAAGCGGTTCGTGGGTATAATATCCCTTTGCCAATCATCGCTACGGGTCAAGCGGCGCAGACCAGCCCGTTGAACGGCCGGGTTCCGGTGGCTTCGGCACCGGAGCTGATCCAGCCGGCAGGCAACACCTTGTTTACCTCGGGGTCGCTCGGGCGCTATTCCAAGAAGCTGACCTCGGTCCTCGAATATCCCGGCCAGTTGTACCGGCCGTAAGTCGGATTCGAAATGGAATTCATCATCATCAGCCTTGTGAAGGCCGCCCTGGTGGCCTTTGTCCTGCTAACCCTGGCCGCATATCTGGTGTGGATCGAGCGCAAGGTGCTCGCCCACATCCAGTTGCGCGTTGGGCCCTATCGTGTCGGACCGCACGGGCTGTTGCAGCCGCTGTCCGACCTTATCAAGCTGCTCACCAAAGAAGGCGTGATGCCGGCCAGCGTCAACAAGTTCTACTACCTGCTGGCGCCGTTTATTGCCGTAGCGCTGGCGCTGGTTTCCATCTCGGTGATTCCGTTCGGCAACGAGATTGAGATCTTCGGTATTCGCACCTGGATGCAGTTGACCGACGTCAACATCGGCCTGCTGGTAATCCTGGCCATCTCGTCGGTCAGTGTTTATGGCATCGCCCTGGGCGGTTGGGCTTCGAACAACAAGTACGCGCTGCTGGGCGGTTTGCGCAGCGCGGCGCAGATGATCAGCTACGAACTGCCCATGTCGCTGGCGATTGTGTCGCCGCTGCTGATTGCAAACACGCTCAGCCTTCGTGAGGTGGCGCAGGCGCAGTCGGGCTTTATCTTCGGCTTCATCCCGAACTGGTTCGTGTTCCAGGGGCCGGTGCCGCAGATTCTCTCGTTTCTCATCTTCCTGATCGCCGGCTTCGCGGAGACCAACCGCGTTCCGTTCGACCTGCCGGAAGCTGAAAACGAGCTGGTGGCTGGATTCCACACGGAATACTCGAGCACGTGCTTTGCGGCGTTCTTCACCGCTGAGTACATCAACATGGTCACCATCTCGGCGCTAGCGACGCACCTGTTCCTGGGAGGCTGGAATCCGGCATTCCCGGAACCGGTGGCGGGCCTGGTGCCGGTGCTGCTGTTCTTTGGGCTGGGTCTGGTGCTGCTCTATCACGCCACGCAGACCGTTAAAACCCGTACCTGGGACAAGTACTCTTTCCCGGTGGTGGGGCTGATCGCCTGCGGTATCGGCTCCATCTTCCTGACGCCGTTCCTGCCGCTGCCGGATGCGCTCGCCAAAATCGCGCAGGCTATCGGCCCGCTGTTCTGGTTTGCCGCTAAGACCGGCGCGATTCTGTTCCTGTTCATCTGGGTGCGTGGGACGCTGCCGCGCTTCCGTTTCGACCAGCTCATGCGGTTTACCTGGCTGTTCCTGTTCCCGCTGGCGATCTTCAACCTGATGCTCACGGGCCTGGCCGTGGCTCTCTGGAAATAACACAATGGACGCGATCCTCTTCCTCCTGTTCGCCACGCTCGCCGTCGGGTGCGGTATCAACCTGGTGGTGCAGACGCATCCGATCTCGAGCGCGCTCTCGCTGGTGGGCGTCATGGGATCTCTTGCGGTGCTCTACCTGCTGCTGGGCGCCGAGTTCATGGCGGCCGCGCAGATGATCGTCTACGCCGGCGCCATCATGGTGCTGTTCGTCTTTGTCATCATGCTTCTTAACGCGGGGGCGGAAACGCGAAAGGCGCGGTCGAAGCTGGCGCTGCCGCTGGGCGCCGCCGGGCTGTTCGCGCTGCTGGCGATTCTGATCTTCTCCGTGCAGGCCCTGCTGCCGCGGACCGACCCGGTGCGGTTCGGCGCATTCACCGGCGGCACCGCGAAGGCCATCGGCCAGAAGCTGTTCACCGAGTATCTGCTGCCGTTCGAAGTCACCTCGGTCCTGATCCTCATCGCGATTCTCGGCGCCGTCGTTCTGGCCCGTAAGGAGATCTGACGCACACATGCCCTCCGCCGTTCCTCTCTCCTGGTACCTGATCCTCAGCGCGATTCTCTTTTGCCTGGGAATCGCGGGCTTCATCTTCCGCCGCAATATCATCACCGTGTTCATGTCCATCGAACTGATGCTGAATGCGGTGAACCTGAGCTTTATCGCCTTCAGCTATCAGCTGCGGCAGGTGGATGGACATATCTTCAGCTTCTTTGTGATGGTGGTGGCGGCGGCGGAAGCCGCGGTCGGCCTGGCAATCATCCTCACCGTATTCAAGAATCGCGCCACGCTGGCGATTGACGATGTCAGCTCCATGAACAACTAGACATGCAACATCTCTGGCTGATACCCCTATTTCCGTTTCTCGGCTTTCTGATCAACGGCCTGTTTGGCCGCAAGTGGCCGAACTCCCTGGTGGGCGCCGTAGCCGTGGGCTCGGTGGTCGCCAGTTTTGCCTGGGTGGTGAAGGTGTTGCTGGGTGTGGGCGAGTTGGAGCACGCCTATGTCGAGCGTTATTTCACCTGGATCCAGAGTGGCGGCGTCAATATTGGCGTTGACCTTGCGGTCGACCGGTTGACGGCGGTGATGCTGCTGGTGGTGACCGGCATCGGCTCGCTGATTCACATCTACGCGACGGGCTACATGTCGCACGAGGGCGGCTTCTACCGCTTCTTCTCGTACCTGAACCTGTTCATGTTCTTCATGCTCACGCTGGTGCTGGGCGCTAACTACCTGCTGCTGTTTGTCGGCTGGGAAGGCGTGGGCTTGTGCAGCTATCTGCTGATCGGTTTCTACACGTTGAAAAAGAGCGCGGGGGATGCGGCGAAAAAGGCCTTCATCGTGAACCGCATTGGCGACTTCGGCTTCTCGCTGGCCATGTTCCTGATCATGGTGAACTTCGGCTCGCTCGACTTCGGTACCGTGATGGCGAAGGTGGCGCCGCTGCCGGTGGAACAGACCATGGGCATCCTGACCATCATCGCGCTGCTGCTGTTTGTCGGTGCCACTGGTAAGTCCGCTCAGGTTCCGCTGTATGTCTGGCTGCCGGACGCCATGGAAGGCCCGACGCCGGTGTCGGCCCTCATCCACGCTGCTACGATGGTGACCGCGGGCGTCTACATGACGGCCCGCTCGGCAACGATCTTCACGCATGCGCCGATGGCGATGG
Organism: Bryobacterales bacterium; assembly: GCA_016789745.1. Taxonomy (GTDB): domain Bacteria; phylum Acidobacteriota; class Terriglobia; order Bryobacterales; family Bryobacteraceae; genus CADEFT01. The sequence goes on along the minus strand of JAEUQF010000480.1, from coordinate 7,021 downwards.
AAGTGGTCGCGGTTGTCGGTGTGATAACCGCGGTGATGGCCGCCACCATCGGCATGACGCAGTTCGATCTGAAGAAGGTCTTCGCGTACTCCACGGTTTCGCAGCTCGGCTACATGTTTATCGCCTGCGGCGTGGGCGCCTTTTCGGCCGGTATCTATCACGTCGTCACGCACGCCTTCTTTAAGGCGCTGTTGTTCCTGGGCGCCGGCAGCGTCATCCACGCGCTCGAAGGCGAGCAGGACATGCGGCACATGGGCGGCCTGCGCAAGAAGATTCCGATCACGTTCGCGGTGCTGTGCTGCGCCTGGGTGGCCATTGCCGGCATCCCCGGCACCTCCGGTTACTTCTCGAAGGATGCCATCCTGCTGGCTGCCCATCATCATCATCCCTGGATGTACTGGGTGGGCGTGATCACCGCCGGCATGACGGCCTTCTACGTTTCGCGATCCATGTTCATGACGTTCTGGGGCGAATATCGCGGCCATCATCATCCGCACGAATCGCCCGCCATCATGTGGGTGCCGCTTGCGATTCTGGCTGCGTTGTCGCTGGCTGGTGGCAAGCTGTTCGACGTTCCGCATTACCTGGAACCCCTGTTCCCGATGGCGCATGAAGAGCATGATATGACGCTGGTGGCCATCGCCAGTTCGGCGGGCTTCATCGGTATCGGCCTCGCTTACTTTATGTACGTGCTGAGCCCCGGAATTCCGAAGTCGATAGCCGCCACGCTCGGTCCCATATACAAGCTGGTTTACAACAAGTACTTCGTCGATGAGGTGTACGACGCCACGGTGGTTTCGCCGATGGTGGCCGGGTCGCGCAGCGTGCTGTGGCGCGTGGTGGACGCCGGTGTGATCGATGGCATTGTGAATGGAACGGGTACGGTGGCCCGCGGCATCGGGTCGGTGTTGCGAACGCTGCAATCGGGCCAGATACGAAGTTATGCGGCGTGGGTCACGGCCGGGAGTGTTATCGTGCTGGTGGCGCTGAGCTTCCTGGCGGGAGGCGCGCAATGACGCTACTGAATCTGGTTCTGTTCCTGCCGCTGATCGGGTTTCTGGTGGTGCTGCTGCTGCCCAAGAACAACCCGGGTCTGATCAAGATGGTCACGCTCATTGCGGCGATCGGGATCTTTGTTCTGTCGTTGGGGCTGACACAGCCGGTCTTCAATCCGGAAGTGGCGGGCTCGGCCGGTAAGGGCGTCTGGTTTATCACCGACGTGCCCTGGATCCAGAGTCCGGAGATCCGCTATCACGTGGGTCTCGATGGCCTGAGCGTGTGGCTGGTGTTGTTGTCCACGCTGCTGACGCCCATCAGCGTACTTATCAGCTGGAACTACATCAGCAATCGCCAGAAAGAGTTCTACGCCTTCCTGCTGCTGCTGGAGTTCGGGCTCATCGGAGTCTTCGTCGCGCTGGACCTGTTCCTGTTCTACGTGTTCTGGGAAGTCTGCCTGGTGCCGATGTACTTCCTCATCGGCGTCTGGGGCCACGAGCGGCGCATCTATGCGGCCGTGAAGTTCTTCCTCTACACGATGGCCGGGTCGGTGCTGATGCTGGCCGCCATCATCTATCTCTATAACAAGGGCGGCACGTTCGACTACGTGAACCTGCTCGACATGATGCAGCGCGGGCGTCTGACGCTGAGCCCGACCGAGCAGAACTGGCTGTTCCTGGCGTTCTTCCTGGCCTTTGCGATCAAGGTACCGCTGTTCCCGCTGCACACCTGGTTGCCGGACGCGCACGTCGAGGCCCCCACCGCCGGCTCTGTCATGCTGGCCGCCGTCATGCTGAAGATGGGTACCTACGGTATTGTGCGTTTCTGCCTGCCGATGTTCCCGCAGGCGGCGCGAGAGAATGCCTGGTGGATCGTGATTCTGGCGATCATTGGCATCATCTATGGTGCCCTCGTCGCACTGGTGCAGCCGAACATGAAGAAGCTGGTGGCGTACTCTTCGGTCAGCCACCTTGGCTTTGTGATTCTGGGTATCTTCTCGTTCAACCAGCCGGGCCTGGACGGCGCGGTGTACCAGATGTTGAACCACGGCATCTCCACCGGCGCGCTCTTCATGTTGGTGGGTTATCTCTACGAGCGAACGCACACGCTGGAGATCAAGGATTACGGCGGGGTGTCGACGGTGGCGCCCTGGCTGGCCACCACCTTCCTGATCACGACGTTGGCCAGCATCGGCCTTCCCACATTGAACAACTTCATCGGCGAGTTCCTGGTGCTGCAGGGCTCGGCTTACGTGAACATCTGGTGGACCGTGTTCGCCGCGACCGGCGTAATTCTCTCTGCCGGCTACATGCTGTGGATGTACCAACGAACCTTCATGGGCGAGACCAACGCCCACCTGCACGGCCACATGCACGATATGAATGGCCGGGAGGCGGTGGCGTTCCTGCCGCTGCTGGTACTGATGGTCTGGATGGGCACCTACACGCAGACCTTCCTGCCGACGATTACCGCCGCGAACACGCGCATCCTGGAACAGAGCAAGTCGGGAGTGGAGTTCCGGGTGAACGCGCAACAGGGTGGTATCCCGGCCGCCGCCAAGGAGATGGGAAATGCCCGATAATTTCGTACCTACCGCGGCGGAGATGCTCCGCTTCCTGCCGGAGTTGATTCTCATCGTTGTCGGTACGCTGATCATGGTGCTGGACCCGCTGACACGCCATGAGGATAAGAACCGCCTCGGTATTCTCGCCATCCTCGGCCTGGCCGGCGCCGCGTGGGGCACCTTCGTAGCCGCCCAGAACGGCGGCCCGGCTTTCCAGGGCATGCTGCTGGTGGACGGATTTGCCACGTTCTTCCGCTACCTTGTGATTCTGGTGGGAGCGCTCACCGTAATGGCCTCGCTGTCGTATTTGAAGCGGGAGAACGCGGAAGCCGGCGAGTATTACGCGCTCACGGTGTTCTCGGTTGTCGGGCAGTGCGTCATGGTCACCGCCAACGAGTTGATCATGATCTTCATCGGGCTGGAAATCAGCTCGATCGCCACCTACATTCTGGCCGGCTACCTGCGTGACGATAAGCGGAACAACGAATCGGCGTTGAAGTACTTCCTGCTCGGCTCTTTCGCGACCGCGTTCCTTCTGTATGGCATTGCCTGGATTTACGGCAGCACGGGCACGACGAACCTCGCGGAAATCCGCCGCGTGCTGGCTTCGGGCGAGGGCGCTCCCTCCCAGGCGCTTCTTGGTCTGAGTGCCGCTCTGATGTTCGTCGGCTTTGCCTTCAAGGTGTCCGCGGTTCCGTTTCAGAGTTGGGCGCCGGACGTTTATCAGGGCGCTCCTGCTCCTGTGAGCGGTTTCATGTCGGCTGGCCCAAAGGCCGCGGCGTTTGCGATCTTCCTTCGTGTGTACCTGGCCGCGTTTGAGCCGATCGCCGCCAAGTGGCAGGCGGTTGTGATCGTATCGGCTATTGCCACGATGATTGTCGGCAACTTCGCCGCGCTGCTACAGGGCAATATCAAGCGAATGCTGGCCTACAGCTCAATTGCGCATGCCGGCTATGTGATGGTAGCGATTGCCGCGCACAACGAGATCGGCACCGCGGCGGTAATGTTCTACATGGCATCTTACGCCCTTATGAACGTCGGTGCGTTTGCTGTAATCGCCCATGTGGCCCGGGCCGGCGAGAAGTATGTGAACACGGATGATATGGCGGGCTTGGGAGTACGGCAACCGGTAACCGCCGCGCTGCTCACCATCTTCCTGCTGTCTCTGATCGGCGTGCCGCTGACCGGCGGGTTTTTCGGGAAATTCTACATCTTTAAGGCTGCCCTGGACGCGAATCTGATCTGGCCGACCATCATCGGGTTATTGAACAGCGCCGTGGCGGCGTACTATTACCTGCGGGTGATTGTCGTGATGTACTTCCGGGAGCCGGGGGAATCCACGGCGGACCTGCCGCCGCTGGCGCCGGGTGTACAGGCCGTGCTGTGGGGATCGGCGTTGGCGATCCTGGTGCTCGGCATCTACCCGTCGGTGATTCTCGACTTTGCCGGCCGTTCGGCCAATCTGGTGAAGTAACCGTACCTGAGAAACCTTTGCTACAGTGGTTCGGCGTGCCATGAAGATTCGCCGAGCCCTGCCCAGTGATGCGTTGCAGATGCATCGCGTGGCGACCACCCTGCAACTGGAGGGGCGAGACCTCCAACTCGCCCAGGAAACCGGCTTCTTCCTCTTCGTGGGAACACCGGAACACTACCGCAATACTCTCACCGCGTCGCCCTATTGCTGGGTAGCCATGGACGACGAGAACTGCGTCGGCTTCCTGACCACCATGACCTCGGGTGGCGTAGCGAAATTTCCAAAACCAAAGAGCAGGGAATTGTTCGCCAAGGACGGCAAGTACCCGCTGGTATTGGAGCAGATCGGGGTGTTGCCGGACTGGCAACGACGGGGCGTAGGGCAGGCGCTGTTAGACACACTTGTGCAGGAATGCCCGGAACCGCGCATGGTTTCCACCATCATCCACCAGCCTGTTCGTAATACACGATCCATTCAATTTTTAGTGGAAAAGAACGGGTGGAAACCTTGGCGGGAAGTACGTACAGAGAAACGCGTTTGGGGCTTCTATGAATGGGAGAAATGAGCTGTAACTGCTGGAATCTCAAGTGCAAACCTCCGTCTCTGGGACGGGATTTGTACGAGAGGTTTGTAGATGCGGTTGAGGTGTTTCCTCGCTTCTTTCTTACTGTTTGGATTGGATACGGCCTGCTGTGTCAGACAACATCCACCATTATCCTGGGAACAATCACGGATCCGACCGGCGCGGAGGTTGCCGGCGCCGAAGTGTGCTGCTAACACCGTACGCACCCGGTGTAACTCGCGATACGGTCATCGCATTGACGGGTGATTGCACCTTCCCGTTGTTAGATGTTGGCGAGCCACCAGCGGGCTAATCCTCCAAATCAATGAGATGCTTCGGGCCGACTTCAAACTGGAACTCTGCCACGTCACCGAACAGGTCAGCGTAACGGCCGAAGGCGCCACGCTACGCACCGGCGAGGCGTCGCTGGGCGACACCGTGGAGCAGCGGCGCCTAGCGTCGCCAACGGGCAGCACGAGAATCAACACGCCACGCTCAACGGTGTGACGGCCACCGAAACGCGTGTGAACACCGTGCCGCTTTCGCCGGCGCCGGACGCCATGGAGGAGGTCGGTCGTTGACGGGCAGCCGAGTACGGCTTCAACTCCGGCCCGGCCGCGGAACCACAAACTCGACGCGAGGATTATTGCCAGAAGTTCTTCCTGAACCCCGGCCAGGCCCGCTTCTCCAAGCAGGGCATTCGCCAGAATCAGTTCGGAGGACAAGACTACTGGATGTTCACCTATGAAGGGTGCCGCCGGAGACTGCCGGGTGCGGTGGCGCTGGTGCCCTCCGCTTTAATGCGCCAGGGCAACTTCAGCGAGTTGCCGAACCGGCGGGAGGCCAGCGGGAAATCGCTGCCGCCGGCGAGGATTGTCGATTCGGCGGCGGACGAGAATCGTATCGAAGGCGACTAGTACTACACCAAGGTCGATCACCACTTCTCGTCGAACAATCGCATCCTGGGCCGCAGCGCCACCAATCTGCGTGAGTTTTACCAGCGCCCGGGAGCGAATCCAGCCTTCAGCTACCGAATTCAGCCTCGGCGCCATCGGTGTGGACGCCTTTCGCGTGGTAAACGGATGCGAACCGTCCGCTGACGGCGAGTGAGGTGGGGGCGCCGCCATGTCGATCGCCAATTTCCAGGGCCTATCGGAACTGCACGGGGCAACTGGTTCGATAACAACCAGCTGCACCAGAATCAACGACCACCTGACCATCAACCGCGGGCCTACCGCCGCCTCTCCGGGGAGCAGCGAACGTCCCCTGCGGCTCCTTTGTCTTGAATGAGGATGTGGGCGACGGGTTTAACCCGAACACCTACCAGGATCCGGGCAACCGGGTGGAGGAGGGCCGTGCCGGTTTCGACGCTCGGCATCGTATGGTGGCAAACTTCACGCAGGGGGGATCATTAATACCCTCTAATCGGATAGGTTCGGGCGTTCGCGATAATCCCACTGTCAATCAGTGGTTTTATCCGAAGGACTGCCAATTGGTGAGCCGCAACAACACGGCGATCGCCGAGCGCTGTAAATATGGCAATTCAGGGATGGGAATTCTGGAGGGGCCGGGATTTAAGAACGTCGATTTCTCGTTGTTTAAGAACTTCACGATCACCGAGCGAGTGCGACTGCCGTTCCGGCAGTGCGTCTTATAGCCTGTTCAGCACGCCGCAGTTCAGCCGCCCGAATGCGTCGCTCCAAACGGGGACGGCGTTCCTGCCCACGCGAAATGCCTCCGGTGGACTCAACTTTCCCTCGCAGGCGGATATCGTCCGCCGGCCGGCGGTCACCAGCCTGGTGGCACCCATGCGAAACATCCAGTTTGGTTCGAAGCTGCTCTTCTCAGCCGGAAGTCTGACAATCGCCCCCAAAGGGGGCCGGTAATCCCGTGTGGGAACGACCTGCCCTTTCTCTTTACCGCGAGCGAAATTTCCTCGAAACGTCCCGATCCCGGCCGATGTGAACGAGTGTGCTAGTTCGCTCTGGGAGGAAAACTGTGAAAGGGATCTGGAAGGCGGCCTTTTGGTGCGGCCTGCTGCTGGTGGCCATCTCGCTGGCATCGGCACAAAACGCCTCGCTCGACTTCAAGCTGGTGAACCGCACCGGCATTGTGATCAACTCCATCTACATCGCGCCGCATGATTCGGACGACTGGGGTGACGACGTCATGGAAGAGGACTCGCTGCGCAATGGGGAATCGGTGGATCTGGTATTCCATCCACGTAGCCAGTCGAAACTCTGGGATCTGCGGATTGAGGACAAAGATGGCGATTCGGTGGAGTGGGAGAGTCTGGATCTGACCGAGATCGAAACACTCACGCTGAAGATAGTGAAAGGTAAGGCGATAGCGCAAATCGAGTAGTGCGGATCCGGTACAACCGAAGCCTTGGCGGATACGGTTCTGAGGCTGCGACCGGCCGGGC
>JAEUQF010000443.1 GCA_016789745.1 Bryobacterales bacterium | reverse complement strand
CCCGAATTTCTGGTAACATTGCAATCCAAATGCGGCTGAAACTCTGGACGCTACGTCTCGCGCTGCCCGCCGCGGCGCTTCTTTATGGCTACGCCGAAGCAGACGCGGAACGCCAACAACGCTTCGCCCGCATGTCGCGCGACGCCGAAGCCAAAGGTCTGGCCGAAGGCTTCAAAGGCATCACCACCAACGGCACCGCCGAGTCCGGCCTCTTCCCCATCCGCGCCACCAAGGTCAGCACCAAGCCGATGCGGGACGCCGCCGCCACATTCCTCGCTTCGCTCTCCCCGGAACAGCGCGGCAAGACGCAATTCCCCGTCGATGACCCCGAATGGCGCAAATGGATGAACCAGCATTTCTACCAGCGCCAGGGCATGGGCTTTATCGACATGTCCGACGCCCAGAAGCAGAAAGCCTTCGCGCTCCTCAAAGCCTCGCTCAGCGCCAAAGGCTTCGACGTCGCCCGCAAATCCATGCAACTCAACCACACCCTGGGCGAACTCAACAATAACGACTTCGAACAGTACGGCGAGTGGCGCTACTACCTCACCATCATGGGTGAGCCGTCCGACAAGAAGCCCTGGGGCTGGCAGATCGACGGCCACCACCTCATCATCAACTACTTCGTCCTTGGCGATCAGGTGGTGATGTCCCCCACCTTCCTCGGCTCCGAACCCGTCATCGCCCGCAGCGGCAAATACGCCGGCGTCGCCATCATGCAGGACGAGCAGCACATGGGCCTGCAAATGATCCGCGCCCTCAATGATGATCAGCGCCAAAAGGCCGTGCTCCAGGTCTCCAAAACCGGCAACAACAACCTCACCGAGGCTTTCAAGGACAACATCGTTCTCGACTATGCCGGCGCCCCGGTCTCCTCCTTCACCCCGGCCCAGAAAAAACAGCTTTCCCAACTCATCAACGAATACGTCCGCCACATGGACGACGGCCACGCGAAGATCAAAATGCAGGAGGTGGAAAAGCACCTCGACCGCACTTACTTCGCCTGGATTGGCGGCACCGCCGACGACAGCGTCTACTACTACCGCATCCACAGCCCCGTCATCCTCATCGAGTTCGACCACCAGCGCCCCGTCGGCATGCGCCACCTCATGAAAGACCCGAACGTTCCCTTCAAGGACCACATCCATTCGGTCATCCGCACGCCCAACGGCAACGACTACGGCAAGGATCTGCTCCGCCAGCACTACGCCACCAGCCGCCATTAGCCGATAGACAACCATGCGACGACGCCGCTTCCTGGCCGGGCTTTTCGCCGCCACGGCCATCCCTGCGCACGCTCAGGCGCCCGAAGCGATCACCACCGTCTCCGACGCCGCCGCCCTCCGCCGCGCCCTCTCCGCCGCGAAACCAGGCTCCGTCATCCTCCTCGCCGACGGCCCCTGGCGCGATCTCGACCTGGTCATCGACGCCGAAGGCACGCCCGACGCCCCCATCCAGGTCCGCGCCGCTACCCAGGGTAAGGTCCTGCTCCAAGGACGTAGCCGCCTCCGTCTAGGCGGCCGCCACGTCAACGTCTCCGGCCTGCGCTTTGAAGACTCCGAAGACCCCGGCGAGATCATCGCGTTCCGCAGCAGCACTGCCCGCCTGGCCGAACACTGCCGCGTCTCCCATTGCGCTCTTGTCAACGCCGCCCCAGCCGATCCCGAAGCCAACACAAAGTGGGTGTCCCTCTATGGCACCGCGAACCGCTTCGATCATTGCTACCTCGAAGGCAAGAAGAACCTGGGCACCACGCTCGTTGTCTGGCTGCGCGAGGGCGCCCCGCCCAACGAACACCACATCGATCACAACTACTTCGGCTTCCGCCCGCCGCTCCGCCAGAACGGCGGCGAGACTATCCGCGTTGGCGACAGCAATACCTCCATGCTGGCCTCCCGCACCCACGTCTTCTCCAACTATTTCCACCGCTGCAACGGCGAAGTGGAAATCATTTCCAACAAAAGCTGTTTCAATCACTACTACAACAACACGTTTGAAGAATGCGAAGGCGCGCTCACGCTTCGTCATGGCAATGACTGCCGTGTCGAAGCCAACTGGTTCCTCGGCAATGGCAAGCCCAACACCGGCGGCGTCCGCATCATCGGCGAACGTCACGAAGTCCTCAACAATTACTTCGCCAACCTCACCGGACGCGACACCCGCGCGGCCTGCAGCTTCATGAACGGCCTGCCCGACTCCCCCCTGAACGGCTACTTCCAGGTGCGCTACGGCGTGGTCGCCTTCAATACCTTCGTCCATTGCGCCGAACCGTTCGTCGTAGGCATCCATACCCGCGCCGATGCCGTACTGCCGCCCATTGGCGTCGTCCTGGCCAGCAACCTCGTTGCCCCGGCCGCCACTCCCGCCATCCGCCTGGCCGATGACCACAGCGAACTCCGCCTGCTCGCCAACTTCTTCGACCAGGACCCCGGCCTCACCGAGCAGGACAGCATCTGGCGGCCCACCAAGGACAGCCCCGTCATCGGAGCCGGCACATCGGAAGTAGAAGCCGCACAGGATATCGACGGCCAACCGCGCACACTCCCGCGCGACGCCGGCTGCGACCAACTCTCCGGCGAACCGTCCCCCTGGCCGCGCGTCGGCCCGGGCGTCCTCGACGAACTGCTCTAGTGGTGTACGATCGCCCGCTCGTTGCTGGTGTCCAGGTCCACCCATTTCACCAGCAGTTTGTGCTCGTTTATTTTGCTCTCAATCCCCGGCCGCTTCATGAACTCCTCGAAGCGCGCTTGCCGCTCGTCCACAGCCTTTGCCAGATACGGATACTGCTTCCGCTGCTCCGCGTTCTTCGCCATCTTCTCGGCGGCACAATCGGTGTGCGTCGTGAACACCACCACCTCCACCCCGTTATTCACCGCCAACTCCAGCATGTCCTCGTCCTTCTCATCCAAGGCCGATCCGGCCATGCGCAGAACATAGTAATAACGCCGCGTATCGCCGGCAATCTCGTTCGTATCCAGTCGCGCATCCATGCACGTCACCAACGCCACCAGCGGATGCCGGGACGATCGCGGAAATGTCGTCCGCACCAGCGATGCCAGCCGGTTCTGCTCATGAAACTCGTTCCACACTTCGTCCGGACTGGCATGGGCGTGCTTGAAATCGTACGCCTCCAGCCGATCCTGCATCCGGTATCCCAAGTTGATTAATGCTCCGCCCGTGATGAACTGGAGACGGTGGCTTAGCAGGAGGGCCGCACCTCCCAAAAGCGCCAACAGTACGATGAAACTGCCAGCTTTTCGTATCATTTGGCCCCGATTATAGCTCCCGCCCCCGCCGGAGTCACCCCCCCTACGGCGTTGGTTGTATGGCCGACACTACCATCTGCAGCGTCCGGTCCGTCGCATTACCCACCACCTTCGGATCCCCAGCCTTCCACCCCTCGCGCGACCCATCGTACTTGTACCGCACCGGCAGCCGCGTCAATGCCGGATCGTACTGGCCTTCCGTCCCGCCTATCTTCCAGATCACCAAATCGAGCGACGGCACCACGTAGATCGCATACCCGCCCGATCCGCCCTTCCAGAACGCGTCCTTCGGCACCCCGCCGACATGCCCATCGCTGTTCACGTTGAAGTTGAAACTATGCGTGTAATGGGGGTTGTACGGCGACATCCGCCCGCAATGGCGCGCGAACTCCGCATCGATGATCTGCTGCTTCCCCCAGCGTCCTTCCTTCAACATCAGGTACCCGAACCGCAGCATATCCGTCGCGCGCACGGCGATACTGCCGCCGCCCGGCGTATGATACATCCGCCCATTCGCATCAATGCCGCTCTTCAGCTTCGGCCGGTACATCGCATAGCCCCACGTGCCGAATCCCAGCGGCCCCGTCAGATGCTTGCGCATGTAGTCTTCCATCTCCATCCCGCTCACCTTCCGCACGATCATCGCCGGAATATGGCTGGTAGCCGTCGAGTACGAATAGCACTCACCCGGCGCACACCACAGCGCCTGCTTGATCGCGAAATCATCCGTCGTCGACCACGGCCCGTTGTCGATCGTCGGCCCTTCCCACGTCTGCTTCTCGCCCTTCACATACACCGGATTCATGCCCTTCAACCCCGCCGACATCGACAGCAACTGTCCCAGCGAAATCTGCTCCTTGCGCTTATCATCCAAAGGGAAATACTGCTCGGGCAGATACTTCGGCGACATCACCTTCTCATCCAGCCCGTGCGGAAACAGCTTCGGATTCTGCTTCATTAGAATGCCCGTCGCCACCGTCGTGAAGGCCTTACCGCAGGACGCCAGTTCCGGCAGCGCCTCGCGATCCCCACGCCCGAAATAGCGCTCGTACACCAGATGGCCGTGCCGCACCACCAGCAGTCCACCATGCTGGCTGGTCTGCTTCGTATACTCGAAGGCCTCGTCCAGCTTCTTCACATCCAGACCCGTCTTGGCCCGAATCGCAGCCGCGTCCTTCAGTGTCCGCCAGCCCCCTTTGGCGTCCGATGGCGGAAAGTAGTCCTCCGCGCACAAACCGGCGCCGGCGACCAAAGTAATCAGCAGAAGTAGTCTCATGAGCAGAACAATCATATGCCAAAACAGAACCGCCCCTTCCCGATCCGCAAGCGCAGATCCGGAAGAGGCGGTATTCTGCCTTCCTCTATCCTCAGAACCGGTAACGAAGACTAAACTGGATCTGCCGCGAACTCACCCGTTGCGCGTTGATCTGCCCGTAATCGCCGGCATTGATGTTCCCTTGCGGGTCCGCAAAGCTGACGGTGTTCGGGAAGTTGAAGAACTCGCCGCGGAACTCCAGTTGCTGCCGCTCGGTCACCTTAAACACCTTCTGCAGCGCGAAATCCAGACTGATGATTCCGTCGGCATTGGTGATGTACGGCGAAGCATTGCCGAACTGATAAAGCGGTGGACGCACGAACGCCGTCGTATTGAACCAGCGTTCGGCCGTCTTTGGCCCCTCGTTCGGATTCCCCACCAGATTCAGACGCTGTGTCTTGCGTCCCGTGTTGGCCAGGTCTTCGCTGGTGAACACCATGAACGGCGGTCCGCTCTCCAAGCGGGAGATGCCCTCCAGGGACCAACCGCCCACTACCGCATCGGCCACCCGGCTCATGTCACTGCCGAACCGCCGGCCGCGCCCGAATGGCAACTCCAACACGTACGAAAGCACAAATACGTGGTTGATATCCCAGCTCGACCGGCTCCAATCCGCCCGCCGGTTGAACGGATCCTGCGTCTTCTGGTTCTCCGCCAACGACGACTGGTTATCCAGCGACTTCTGCCACGAATAGTTCAGATTGAACTGCATCCCTTTCGAGAAGCGCTTCTTCAGGCTGGTCTGCAGTGCGTTGTAGCTGCCGTTGAACTGGTTCGACCCGCCATCCAGATCGCCGAAGTTCGGCAGCAACCGCCGCGGCTGGATCGGTCCCGGCCCAGGCGTCAGAGCGTTATTGAACGGGGCATAGCCGATCTGCTTCTTGCTCGACGATCCCACATACCCCACATCGAACGTCAAATCGTCCTGAATCTGCCGCTGGATGAAGAAGTTCCACTGGCTGCTGTACGGCGAGCGGTTGTCCGGATTCTGCGGCCAGCCGCCAATCGCCGAGGTGTTCGAAAACGCCGGTCCCGGCGCCGTGATGCTCTGGTCCAGCACTCCGCCGCGGTTCGGGCTGAATACCTGCTGCACCGTAAACGGCCAGAACTTGCGCAGATCCTGCAACTCCTGCACGAACGTCGAGTTGTAGAACATCCCGAAGCCGGTGCGAATCACGGTCTTGTCGTTCAGTTTATAGGCGATACCCAGGCGCGGCGCCCAATCATTCTTATCACTCCTCACCAGCGCCCGCCCAAACCCGTCCGTCCGTGCTGGCGAGTTAATCTCGCCGGTGTCCGGATTTGGCTGCGGGTTCGTGGTCGCCCACAGCAGCCGGCCGCTGTATTGGCCCGTTGCCGGATCGCGAATCACGTACATGTTGCCCAGCCGGTCCGACGAATCGTAAGGACGGCTGCCAAACTGGTACATCAGGCCCAGGTTGATGGTCAGCTTGCTCGACACCCGCCAGTCATCCTGGATGTGCCCCATGATGAAGTGGCCGATCCCATCGGTCAGCGTGTTCCCCTCGCCGCGCCGCACTTCCCCCGGATAGCCCAGCAGCGCGTCCGCTAGCGGGAAGCCCGTCACTCCGCCCAGAAAGAGCGCATCGCCGTTCATCGGATTCGATGTGTTCGTGTAGAAGTTGCGGTATTGGTACTGCCCGCCAAACTTCAACGAGTGCTTGCCGATCAGCTTCGTCACGTTTCCGCGCCATTGCCAGATGTTGTCACCGGTTGTGCCGCCGCCCGCGCCCGGCGTGCCGTAAGCACCCATCGAAATGTTCACCAGAGGATCGCCGAACACATCCTTCTGGTACATCTGCATGCCCGTCTTCTGCAGGAAGTCCGCCCGCGTCAGCGATCCTTTGGACGTGATGCCCGGGTTGTCCGGCTGGTTGGTCCCAAAGCCGACTTCCAACGTCGTCGACGGATTGATGATATGCGTCCACGATGCCCCGTAGTTGAACACATCGAATTCGCTGGTGCCAATGAAATTCGGCTGCAGCGCCGGGCTCAGCAGGTCCGCATTCTGCTTGCTGAACCGGAAGAAGAACGTGTTACTCGTGTTGATGTTGTAGTCATACCGCCAGTGCAGCGCATCGCGATTGTTCGCCCTGGATCCGCTCGAGATATAGTTCTGCACCAGCCCGGGCCGGTTCGGCAGCGGAGTTGTTAACTCCAGCGCCGTCGGAATCGCCGGGTTAATCTGCGCCCGCGGAATGATGTTGCCCGGATACGGCTGGTTGTTCACCGGATTTCGAATGACCGTCCCCGGCAGCAGCGCCGAAAAGTCTCCATTGCGGAACTCCTGCGTCGGCACGTTCCCAATCTGCGTCGACGCCCGCCGGCTGCGGAACCCTTCCCAGCTCACGAACCAGAACATCCGGTTCTGCAGCTTCGGCAGCGGCCCGCCAATCGACACGCCGTACTGATTCTGTTTAAACGGCACCTTCGGCAACCCGCTGCGATTCGCGAAAAACTCGTTCGCGTCGAAGACGTTGTTGCGCAGGTATTCATATACCGTGCCATGCAACTGGTTCGTCCCCGACTTGATCACCATCGACACGTTCGCACCCATCGAACGCCCGAAGTCGGATCCCGTATTGGTAGCGATCTTGAACTCCTGCAGCGCATCCATCGGCGGGGAAATGCCCGGCGAGTTCATCATCTGCATGTTCGAGTCAAAGCCGTCCAACGTGTAGTTGTTGTCCTGCGGCCGCCCGCCATTCACCGAGAACAACGACGTCCCCGACTCCGTGGTTCCCCGCGACTGGCTACGCGTAACGGAACTGGTGCCCGGCATCAGCAGAATCAGGCGGGTATAGTTGCGCCCGTTCACCGGCATCCGTTCCAGTTCCTTGGCCGCCACCACCGCGCCCACCGAAGCTTCCTCGGTTTGCAGCACCGGCGCCGCCCCCGTCACCTCCACGGTCTCAGTCACCGACCCCAACTCCAGCGTGAAATCCACTTCCAGCACCGCGCTCACCTGCAGCACGATTCCCGATCTCGTCTGCGCCTTGAAGCCCGTTGCCTTCACCGTCATCGTGTAATCGCCCGGATTCAGCGGCGTGATCCGGTACTGCCCGGCGGCGTTCGTCTGCACCGTGCGCGCGGCACCCGTTCCCGCGCTGATTACCGTTACCGACGCGTCTGCAATCACGTTGCCCGTCGGATCATAGACATCCCCCACCAGTGTTGCCGTTGTCTGCGCGAAACCTGCTACGGCGCCCAGGCCCAGCAGGATTCCATAGCGGAAGCAGAGCGATAGCATCACGGCTGATCTGCTCATGGAAGCATCCCCTTTCTAATCGTTGCGAATGTAGCCCCGCAAACTTGTCCGCCGAGTTTATACCATACTTCTGCTGGTAGCAATCCCGTCCCTACCTTACTACCCGCATTGACAATCCGCCCGTGACTTTGACAGCGTGTTGGGGAGGTTCCCGGCTGTGATCCGTCATCTCTCCTTCGCGCTCCCGGCTTTGTCCCTGCTCGCGATCCTGCTCCATGCCCAAGGCGTCAGCACCCGCAATGCCCCTGCCGCCCCGCGCCTCGCCCCCTCCGGCCGCCCCTTCCTCGCCTCCTTCACCGACGTCGCCGCCAGGGCCGGGCTCACCCATCCCGTCACCGTCGGCAATCCCACCAACAAGAAATACATCATTGAAGCCAACGGCACCGGACTCGCCGCCTTCGATTACGACAACGACGGCTGGCTCGACCTGTTTGTCGTCACCGGCTCCAGGCTCGAAGGCTTCGGCAACACCCGCCCGCCCACCAACCGCCTCTATCGCAACCTCGGCAACGGCACCTTCGCCGACACGACCGAAAAAGCAGGCCTGGCGCGCTCCGGCTGGGGCAACGGCGTCTGCGTCGCCGACATCGATAACGATGGCGACGACGACGTCTACGTCACTTACTGGGGCCCCAATCTCCTGTTCCTCAACGACGGCAAAGGCGCCTTCACCGAAGCCGCCGCGACCCTCGGCATCGCCGGACCCGCCAAAGAATGGAGTTCCGGCTGCACCTTCTTCGATTACGACGCCGACGGTCGCCTGGACCTGCTCGTCACCAGTTACCAGCGCTTCGACCTCGCCACCACCCCGCCCCCTGGCAAAGCCTCCAATTGCGAATGGAAAGGCATGCCCGTCTTCTGCGGCCCCCGTGGACTCCCTTTCGGCCGCGTTGCCCTCTTCCGCCAAAAACCCGACGGCACCTTCGAAGACACCACCGCCGCCGCCAAACTTGCCGACGCCCCGCAAACCTATGCCTTTACCCCCGTCGCCGCCGACCTCAACGCCGACGGCTTCACCGACATCTACATCGCCTCCGATTCCACCCCCAGCATCTTCTTCCGAAACGATAAGAACGGCAGCTTCCGTGAACTGGGCACCGAAACCGGCCTCGCCTTCAACGAACACGGCCACGAACAGGGCGGCATGGGCGTCGGCGTCGGCGACTTCAATCGCGACGGCCTCCTTGACCTCGTCAAAACCAACTTCGCCGGCGACCACCCCAACCTCTACCGCAACACCGGCGACGGCCTCTTCGAAGACGTCGTCCTGATGGCCGGACTCGCCGTGAACCCCCAATACGTCGGCTGGGGCGTGGCCATGCTCGACCTCGATAACGACGGCTGGCAGGACATCTTCCAGGTTAACGGCCACGTCTACCCCGAACTCAAGGGCGAGCCCGGGCAGGAGTCCTACCGCCAGCAGCGCCTCGTCTACCGCAACCTCGGCGATGGCCGGTTTGAGGACGTCAGCACCCTTGCCGGACCCGGCATCCTCGCCCGCCACTCCAGCCGCGGTGCCGCCTTCGCCGACTTCGATAACGATGGCGACCTCGACGCCGCCGTCATGAACATGGGCGAGCCCCCCTCCCTCCTCCAGAACACCCTCCGCGGCACCAGCAAATGGATCAAGGTCACCCTCCAAGGCACCCAGGCCAACCGCTCCGCCATCGGCGCTACCGTCACCATCGAAGCCGCCGGC
>JAEUQF010000438.1 GCA_016789745.1 Bryobacterales bacterium | reverse complement strand
AGCCGGACAAAGGAGAATGCGGAACATGGTTTGCGGAAGGCGCTGTCGCAGGTGGCCCTGTTGGGCGAGCACGGCCTGACGACGCGGCTGCGCGCCGAGCGGGCCAAGGATCTGCTGCATGCCTCCAGCGACCTGGATGGCATTGTGCCGCAGGTGGACCTGGTGATGGAATCGGCGCCGGAGGACATGACGTTCAAGCAGGCGCTGTTTGCGCACCTGGACGGAATCTCCAAGCCGGACGCGGTGCTGGCAACGAACACCAGCGGGCTGTGCATTACCGAGGTGGCGCGGCTATGCACCAGGAATGGCCGCGCGTTGACGACGCACTTCTGGAATCCGCCGCACCTGATGCCGCTGGTGGAGTTGGTACGCGGCGAGAAGACCGCCGATGAGGTGGTGGAAGAAGTTCGTGAATTGTTGATCGACTGCGGCAAGACGCCGGTGCTAGTGCAGAAGGACAGGCCGGGGCAGTTGGGGAATCGTCTGCAGATGGCACTGGTGCGCGAGGCCATCAACATAGTCGATGAGGGCATCGCCACCGCTGAGGATGTGGACATCGCCGCGCGGATGGGCTTTGGGCTGCGATTGCCGGCGTATGGGATTTTCGAACATCAGGACATGGTGGGGTTGGACCTGAGTTTTGCGATCACGGACTATGTGACGCGCGACTTGCTGAATGAGCCGGGTGCGCCGCGGTTGCTGCGGGAGTTACGCGATCAGGGCAAGCTGGGCGTGAAGACCGGGCAGGGCTTCCACGATTGGAGCAAGAAGGATCCGGGCGAGGTGCGGGCCCGGCGGGACCGGTTTGTGCTGGAGGTTTTGAAGCGTAAGTTGGCGGAGTAACCGATGACGGTCGACGAATTCCGCGCTTTACAGCGGCCGGTTGGACCCTTTGACTATGAACTGCACGATGGTGTTCTGGCGCCGGTGCCGCGGCCGAAGCTGAAACACGCGCTGCTGCAGAGGCGCCTCTGCGATCTGCTTCAGCCGATTGCCCCGGCAGGCGCTTATGTTGACCGGGTAGTCGGGTTCCGTAGCGCGCCGGATTTCGACCTGTGAGTTGCTGACGTAGCCGATCTGAATCCGCAGCGCCACGCGGCGGTTGACCTGGACGACGACATCCACGGTGCTCCTGACCTGGTGATCGAGGTGTTGTCGCCGGCCAAGCTGGCAGCGGGAGGTGTCGGCTAAGGAGCAGAGGTGTTTGAAAACAGGAGCCATCGACTTTTGGGTTGTCGATGAGAAGGAGCGGGAGGTTAGGGTCACGTCAGGGACCGCCCCGATGCGGATCTACAAGCCCGGCCAGTCCATTCCCAAGACTCTATTCGGCGTCGGCGTAGAACTCTCTGTCGACGCGATCTTCGCCTGACCTCCGGATTGTCCGCAGTTGATATGCTAGCGCGTGCATGACACGCCGCGACTTCTTTCACATGGCCGCCTCGCGAGCGGCTGCCGGCATCGCCGCTATTAGCGGTGCCGAGGGGCTGATGGCGCAGATCCGCGCGCAGGCCAAGCCGCTCAACCTGAAGGTTACGGATCTGAAAACCTTCATCGTGAACCGAGGCGGAGCGAACGGCTCCAACTATGTTTTCGTGAAGATCTACACGAACCAGGGCATTAGCGGGTTGGGGGAAGGGTCGGTCACCAGCAAAGCGGCGACGGTAGCCGCGGCCATTGACGAGCACAAGCGCTATCTGGTGGGGCGAGACCCGGCCGACATTGAGATGCACTGGCAGGCCATGTACCGCTGGCCTCGTTGGCGTGGCGGACCGATTCTGAACTCCGCCATCAGTGCGGTGGAGATTGCGCTGTGGGATATCGTGGGGCAGGCGCTGGGACAGCCGGTGTGGAAGCTGCTGGGCGGCAAAGCGCGCGACCGTGTGCAGATGTACGTGCATGGCGGCGGCAGTTCCCCCGCGGCCTACGCGAAGAGCTTCCTGCAAGCGAAGGAAGAAGGCTGGACAGGAGCGAAGTCCGGCTTCATCACCACGGATGGTGACGTTATTGATCCGGTGAAATCAGTGCGCGAAGGCATTGCGAATCTGAAGGCGACGCGCGAGGCGGTCGGTCCGGATTTTCGCATCTGCATTGATCTGCATGGGAAGACCACGCCGACCATGGCGGTGGAGTTCTGCCGCCGTGCCGAGGAGTACAGCCCGTTCTTTGTCGAAGAAGCGACGCAGTTGGAAGACCTGGATGAATTGTCGCTGCTGCGGAGCAAGACACGCATTCCGCTGGCCACCGGCGAGCGGCTGACCACCAAGTACGCCTTCACGCAGATGTGTCACCGGCACCTGGTGGATTACGTGCAGCCGGACGTGGTGCACTGCGGCGGGATTCTGGAGATGAAGAAGATCGCCACGATTGCGGAGGCTTATCGGATCGAGCTATGCCCGCACAATCCGCAGAGCGATGTGAGCACGCTGGCGTCGCTGCATGTGGACTTCACTACACCGAACTTCGCCATCCAGGAGATCACGCATCGGGGCAACGAACAATACTGGAAGGATCTGTTTTATGGTGGGGGGCCGGTCTATACAAAGGGCTTTGCCCTACCCCCAGAAAGGGTAGGGCTCGGTGTGGATCTCGACGAAAAGGTCGCGGCGAAGCGCCCTTATCAGCCCCATACCCGCCAGCAGTTGCGGTTTCCGGATGGGGGCATCGCCGATCATTAGCTAGTTGCGGCTGTTCCAGCGCAGTTCGGCATTGTCGCGGCCGGTGCTGCGCATGAAGACGTCGCGAACGCGGTTGCCGTCGACGCGGATTTCCATGACACCGCGGATGCCGGGACCGCTAACATCGGCCAGAACCAGGTCGCGGTCGACGTTGGTCACGCGGCCGGTGAGGGTCAGGTCGTAGCGGCGATTGGTCCGGAAGCTGGCGCGCACATCGCCGTTGCGGCTGATGTTCACGTCCACGTTATCGAGGTTGTCGGAATTGTTGTTGCTACGGAAGTAGCCGTCACCACGGCCGCGGAAGCTCATTTCGCGATTCCAGCCGTAGTTGCTGTTGTTACCCCAGTTGCCGTTGTTGCCGCGATTGTCGCGCCAGCCGCCATTGTTGTTCCCGCGCCGGCGCATGTTGCCGTCGTTGACGCCGCCCCAGTTACCCCAGTTGCCGCCGTAGGAATCGGTGCCGCCGCGCCATTCGACGTCAAACGTGTAGCCTTCGTCGCCGCCCTTCGGATCGTCAATGCGGATGACGGCAGGCTGTCCGTTGCCAGCCGGCTGTACCAGATCCTGACGGCCGCGGCCATCAATGCCCTTGAACTTGAAGGCGTTCGGAGCGGTAGGCATGCGCTGGTTGCACTGGAAGCGCACCCAACTGGACGGATTGCCGGAGAGCGTACGCAAACGCGCTTCGTCTCCGAGGATGGCTATCTCCGCCGTCCCATCCACGCGAACTTCGATGGTGCACTTCCCATCGCCGCCGCCTCCGCGGATCTCGGCACGCCGGGCCTGATCCTGATTGTAGCCGTAGCCTCCTCCGCCAAGCGGCGGCAGCACCTGAGCCGAGAGTATCGCTCCGGAAGCGAGAATCAATGCAAGTTGTTTCATATTCGTTTTGCCTCCTCACCGGGTGAGACGCGGTCCAAAGAAACGCGGTATCACAAACGGTTGGACTTTAATCCATCCTTAACGTTTCGACGCAACCCCGCCCTTATCAGAGGCTTTACGAGGCGGAAACGTTTCTCCAGTATGCATCTTCCCTCCAGCTGCGATCCGGGAACCGGCAGAGCGAACGGGTAGGAAAACAGGTACGCTAGAAGACTGGGCCCCGTCAGCCGGAATGCCACAGGCACTCTCCGGCGCCTTGTTTCCTGATCCATGAAAAAATTACTTGCATTAAATCGCGGTGAGATCGCGATCCGTATCTTCCGTGCGGCCAATGAGCTGCGCATCCGGACCGTGGCGGTGTATTCGAAAGAGGACCGCCTGAGCTTGCATCGATTTAAGGCCGATGAGGCGTATCTCATTGGCGAGGGCAAAGGCCCGGTGCAGGCCTATCTGGACGTGGAAGGGATTGTCGCGATCGCGGCGGAGAAGGGCGTGGACGCCATCCACCCCGGCTATGGTTTCTTATCGGAGAACCCTGCCCTGCCCCGCGAGTGCGCCAAGCACGGCATTACGTTCATCGGGCCCAGTCCGGAGTTGCTGGACCTGTTGGGTGATAAGCGCGCGGCGCGGCAACTGGCGCAGAAGGCCGGCATCCCGGTGGTGCCCGGCACCGAGAAGCCGATCACCAAGGTGGAGCAAGCCGTTGAGATGGCCAAGAAGATCGGCTTCCCGCTGATCGTGAAGGCCGCGTTTGGCGGTGGCGGACGCGGCATGCGCGTAGTGGACAAGGCCGCCGATCTGCCGGCCCGATTCGAAGAGGCGCGGCTGGAGGCGGGCAATGCCTTCGGCAATGACGCGCTGTTCATGGAGCGCTACATTCGCCGCGCGCGGCACGTGGAAGTACAGATTCTGGGTGACCGGCATGGCAACATTCTGCATCTGTACGAACGCGATTGTTCGGTGCAGCGGCGCCATCAGAAGGTGGTGGAAGTGGCGCCCGCGGTGGGTCTGGCGGAGAACATCCGCAAGGGCCTGTGGGATGCGGCCGTCGCCCTTGCCAAGGAGGCGAGCTACTACAACGCCGGGACGGTGGAGTTCCTGGTGGATGTGGACTCGGGCGAGTGGTTCTTCATTGAGGTGAATCCGCGCATCCAGGTGGAGCACACGGTGACCGAAGTGGTTACCGGCATCGACATTGTGCGGGCGCAGATCCAGGTGGCACAGGGGCTGGAGCTTTTCGGGAAGGAGATGGCACTGCCGGTGCAGGACCAGGTGCCGCTGCATGGCTGCGCATTGCAATGCCGTGTGACCACCGAAGACCCGGAGAACAACTTCATTCCCGATTACGGCAAGATCCATACTTATCGTTCCCCGGCCGGTTTCGGTATTCGCTTGGACGGCGCGTCGGCCTATGGCGGCGCGGTGATCACGCCGTATTACGACTCGCTGCTGGTGAAGATGACGGCCTGGGGACGCCAGTTCCCCGACGCCTGCAGCCGCATGGACCGCGCGCTACGCGAGTTCCGCATCCGGGGCGTCAAGACCAATATTCCGTTCCTGGAGAACGTGGTCAACCACGAGCAGTTCCAGAGCGGCCAGATCACGACAGGCTTCCTGGCGGAGACCAAGGAGCTGTTCCGCTTCTCGCCCCGCCGCGACCGCGCCACGCGCCTGCTGAGCTATCTGGGCGAAGTGATTGTGAACGGCAATCCGGAGGTGGCGAAGAAAGCCAAGCCGACGGTGATCAAGGAAGCGCGGGTTCCGGCGCATATCACGGAACCGCCGCCGCCGGGCACGAAGCAACTGCTGGACAAGCTGGGTGCGGAAGGCTTTGCTGAATGGACGCGCAAGCAGAAGCGGCTGCTGCTGACCGACACCACATTCCGCGACGCCCACCAATCGCTGATGGCGACGCGTATGCGCACGTATGACATGATGCGCATCGCCAACTACGTGTCGCACAACCTGAGCCATCTGTACAGCCTGGAGATGTGGGGCGGTGCGACGTTCGACGTCGCGCTGCGCTTCCTGCATGAGGACCCGTGGATGCGCCTGGCACGGCTGCGGGAAGCCATTCCGAACATCTGCTTCCAGATGCTGCTGCGTGCATCGAACGCGGTGGGTTATACGGCCTATCCCGACAATGTCGTGAAAGCTTTCATCCAGGAGGCCGCGACACAGGGCATCGACATCTTCCGTGTCTTCGATTCGCTGAACTGGCTGCCGAACATGAAGGTGCCGGTAGAAGCGGTTCGTAAGACGGGGCGGATTTGCGAGGCGGCCATCTGCTACACCGGCGACATTCTGGATCCGAAGCGCGATAAGTACCCGCTGGCCTACTACGTGAAAATGGCCAAGGAATTGGAAAAGATGGGTGCGCATGTGCTGGGCATCAAGGACATGGCGGGCCTGCTGCGTCCTTACGCCGCGGAAAAGCTGGTGAAGACGCTGCGCGAGGAAATCGGGCTGCCGATTCACTTCCATACGCATGACACCAGCGGGATTAATGCGTCGTCCATCTTGAAGGCGGCTGATGCGGGCGTGGATGCCTGCGATGCGGCGCTGGCTTCGATGAGCGGTACCACGTCGCAGCCGAATCTGAACTCGGTGGTGGCGTCGCTGGCCAATACGAAGCGCGATACGGGGTTGAACCTGGATGCGCTGAATATCTGCTCGGATTACTGGGAAGCGGTCCGCAACTTCTACACGCCGTTCGATAGCGCGCCGAAGTCCGGTACCGCGGAGGTCTACCTGCATGAGATGCCGGGCGGGCAGTACACAAATCTGAAGGAACAGGCCAGTTCCATGGGCCTGGGCGACAAGTGGCCGCAGATCGCGCGTATGTACGCCGATGTGAACATGGCCTTCGGGGACATTGTGAAGGTGACGCCATCGAGCAAGGTGGTGGGCGACCTGGCCATCTTCCTGGTGAGCCATGGGATGTCGATCGAACAGTTTTTGGCGCTGGGACCGAGCCACTCCATCACACTGCCCAATTCTGTCATTGAGATGATTTCGGGCGACCTGGGCGAACCCGATGGCGGCTGGCCAAAGAAGGTGGTGGAGGTGGTGCTGAAGGGCGGCAAGCCGCGCAAGGGCCGGCCCGGGGCGCATCTGCCGGCAGTGGACTTGAAGGAAGCCGCGGCGGTGGTAGAGAAGAAGACAGGCCATGAACCGACGCGGACGGACCTGATGAGCTACCTGATGTATCCAGACGTGTTCACGAAGTTCGCCAAGAACCGGCAGACGTGGGGCGACCTGGACGTGCTGCCGACGCCGCAGTTCTTCTATGGCATGGAGAAGGGGTCGGAGATCACGGTCGAGATTGAGTCCGGCAAGGCGCTGATCATCAAATTCCTGGCCGTGAGTGAGCCGCACCCGGATGGGACGCGGACGGTGTTCTTCGAACTGAACGGGCAGCCGCGCGAGGTGACCGTTCGTGACAAGACGCTGCAGGTGGCCACGGCGGCGCGGGAGAAGGCGGATCCTAAGCATCCGGGCCATGTCGGTGCTCCCATTCCGGGCGTCATCAGCAGCATCGCGGTGGAGACCGGTCAGGCGGTGAAGAAGGGCGACCGTGCGCTGGTTATGGATGCGATGAAGATGCAGACCACGGTGTATGCGCCCGTGGATGGCACCGTGAAGAAGCTTGCCATCCAGGTGGGGCAAAGCGTGGAGCCGAAGGACCTCCTGTTGGTTATTGAGTAGGGCTGAAGGTGCTACGCTAACCTACGTGTACCCTAACCTCTATGACCTCGACCCGGGCCCGGACGCACCGGAGATTGTCCGGATCATCGTCGAGATCCCCAAGAACTCATCGAACAAGTATGAGTTCGACGCCAAAGTGGGACTGTTCAAGATGGACCGCGTGCTATATTCGCCGCTGCATTATCCCGGCGACTACGGGTTTATCCCGGGCACTCTGGCCGAAGACAATGACCCGATGGACGTGCTGGTTCTGCTGAGTGCCCCAACCTTTACCGGGTGCACCATGGAAGCACGCCCCGTCGGCATCCTGAACATGGAAGACAACGCCGAAGGTGACCAGAAAGTACTGGCGGTACCGCGCAATGACCCGCGCTATGACCAGATCCACACTCTGGATCAGATTTTTCCGCATGTGCGGCGGGAAATTGAGCATTTCTTCACAATCTACAAAGAGCTGCAGGGAAGCATCACGCGGTTGCGGGGATGGGGCGGGCCGGCGGAGGCTCGCAAGGCTGTCATGGAGAGCCGCCAGAGGTATCTGGACCGGAAAAGCGAAACCCCTGTTGACGCCGTTACCGTCTAACCAGACGGAGGAGAGTGGTAAATGTTTGCACGGATCGTCGCCGCTACAGCCTTGGCTGTCGCGCTGGTAAGCGCCCAGACCGGCATGAATAACGACGAGCTTATCAAGCTGTCGAAGGCCGGCCTCTCGGAGGAGTTTGTCGTCAACCTGGTGGAAAAGGAGCCGCAGAAGCTCAGTTCCGACGTGTCGGAGTTGATCCGGCTCAAGCAGGCTGGCGTCAGTGATCGTATTCTCACGGCGGTAGCCCGCAAGGCACCGGCCACCGAACCACTCACTACACCGGGCCTGGTGCAAATGGTGAAGGCAGGTATCGGGAGCTCGCTGCTGCAGGAATTGGTGGAGTCGAAGGACGCAAAGTTCTCCACCGACCCGCTGCGTTTGGCTGAGCTAAAGCAGGCGGGGTTGGCGGAGCCAGTAATCGTGTCGATGCTGAAGAAAAGTTCTTCGTCCGCGCCGTTGGACGCCGACGGAGTAGTGCAACTGGTCCGAGCCGGGTTCAGCGAGAGCTTCCTGCTGGATCTGATCGGGAAGCAACCGGCGCGGCTGAAGGTGTCGACTACGAATCTGATTGACCTGAAGCAAGCGGGCGTGAGTGAGCGGGTGTTGGCGGCCTTGGTGGACCGCGGCGCTACGATCGCGATTCCGGCGGGCACGGCGATCACGGTGCGCACCATCGACGCAATTGATTCAGAAGCCGCCAAGCAAGGCGACACGTTCAAGGCCTCGCTGGAAGAGCCGCTGGTGATCAACGGAGAGACAGTGGCTCCGAAAGGTGCCGATGCGATGGTGACGTTGGCGGAGGAGAAGGACTCCGGCAAGTTGCGTGGCCGCGCCGAACTGACGATTCAGTTGGCGTCGGTGACGGTAAAGGGGCAGCCGGTGAATGTGGTGTCCACGTCGGTGACCGAAGTGAGCGGATCGCGCGGGGCGCGTACAGCGAAGACTGCCGGTGTGATGGCTGGCGTCGGCGCGGCGATTGGTGCCATCGCTGGTGGCGGTAAGGGGGCGGCGATTGGCGCAGGTGCCGGCGCGGCGGCCGGTGCCGGATCGCAGATCTTCATGAAGGGACAGAAGGTGAAGATCCCGTCCGAGACGGTTTTGAAGTTCACCATTGAGAACGCAGTGGAAGTGAAGTAACCTTACGCCGCTTCGTTGCTGCTGGCCGCGGCGGTGGCCTGTTCCTTACGCAACGAGACACAGGACAGGAACGCCATGCGTTTCACGTCGCCCTGTTCTTCGCGGACCATGCGCTGGAGTTCGGGCAGGAATCGTGGATTCCCCGTCTTGCCCATGGCCCAGGCGGTGGCGGCGCGAAAGGCTGGGTCCTTATGGTGGCAAAATTCGAGCAGGCGTGCCTCGGCCAAGTCCCGGTCCCCATGGCGGGAAAGCACAACCAGCGTAGTGGTGGCCACCCGGTGATTGGAGTCCGCGGCGAGTTTGTGGAGGAGTTCTACTTCTTCGGCCAGCGGATCGACGGTCAGAAAGGACTCGACGGCGTTAGCCCGAACTTGGGCATCTACATCGCTAGCCAGTTCGCGCATCCACTGCGGATTGCGAATGGAGCAGATGATCATCGGCGCCAGCCTGGCGCGGATGTTGGCCGTGGAGCTGCGCAGCAGGTTGGTGAGAATGGGCATGACGCGTGTGCTGTGGCCCATATGACCAAGGATATCCAGCACGCGATGTAGCTTCTCCCAGTCCGCATCCTCGGAAGGTTTGGCCCCGGGACCCATCACGTCCTGCAACGCCTGGCGCAGCAACTGTGACTCGACGTTGGGATAGGTGCGATGCACGACTTGGGCCAGTTCGAGCGCCTTCTCGCGTACGAAGATCTTCGGATCCGGCAGCACCTTCAGGAAAACGTCGCGCTCCATCAGAATGCCAAGCAGGAAGTTGCGGCCGGCCTCCGGAACCGCTTCGCGCAACACCAGGCAGGCGGCGTCGGCGAAACGCTGCGGGGCGCGGTCGGCAAACTCGCGGACGGCGCGTCCGCTGGCGGCTGGACTGCCGGCGAAGCCTTGGATCAGGCTCAGCAGCGCTCCGTGCGTGATCACCCCGTTCGAACTGCTGGTTGTCACGCTATGGTCCACGGGTGTGCCCTCTCCATGCCTTCTTATCGGGTCAGTACCG
The DNA here is from genome assembly GCA_016789745.1 of Bryobacterales bacterium. Classification (GTDB taxonomy): domain Bacteria; phylum Acidobacteriota; class Terriglobia; order Bryobacterales; family Bryobacteraceae; genus CADEFT01. The sequence goes on along the minus strand of JAEUQF010000438.1, from coordinate 25,812 downwards.
GCTGACTATTAGTACTTCGTGCCGCAATACACTAGATGGACAGCATGTTACCGCTCTTCTTGTTTGTGGCAAGTGTCTGCGGCGCGGCCACTTCCGACCCCGCCGTGCTGGTCTACGGGTCTACCCCCGCGGGAGTAGCGGCAGCCGTCACCGCGGCGCGCCAGGGACACACCGTACTCCTAGCCGAGCCGACGGGGCATGTCGGCGGCCTGCTCACCGGCGGCCTCAGCTACACCGATTTCCGGACGAGAGAATCGGTGACCGGCTTCTTTCGGGAATACATGGATCGCGTGCTGGCCTTCTATACGCGCAAGTATGGGGCGAACTCCGCCCAGGTGCGCGACTGCTTCTTCGGCGCACATGCCGAGCCGCATGTCTCCTCCCAGGTGCTGCGGGAGATTATGGCCGAGCAGAAGACCTTGCGGGTGGAGACGGGGTGGAAACTGCGTGCGGCCGAACGCGCGGCGGGCTCGCGCAATCTGGAGCGGGCGGTGTTCGATACGCCGCAGGGCAGCCAGGACGTGCAGGCGCGCTTCTATATCGACGCCACCTATGAGGGCGATCTGGCGGCGGCGGCCAAGGTGCCGTACCGGCTGGGGCGCGAGTCCACGCGAACCTATGGCGAGCGCTACGCCGGCGTCCTCTATTTCGACCAGGGGCGCATTCTGCCCGGGTCGACGGGCGAGGGCGACAACTCCGTGCAATGCTCGAACTATCGCGTGATCATGACGAATGATCCGGCATTGCGGGTTCCGGTGCCGAAGCCTTCATCCTACCGCCGCGAAGAGTTCACACACCTGCTGCCGTTGTTCCAATCGGGCAAGGTCGCCAATATCTATTCAGAAGACCACTCCGGTATTCTGCGTCTACAGCGACTGCCAAACGCCAAGTCAGACATGAACGATATCAAGCAGGCCCCGGTGCGGCTGGCGCTGGCGGGGGAGAACCAGGAGTGGCCGGAAGGCGACTGGCCAGCACGCGATCGTATCGCCCGACGGCACATGGATTACGCGATGGGCCTGCTCTACTTCCTCCAGAATGACGAGGGCATGCCGGCCGCCATGCGCGAGAAGGCACGGGAGTGGGGGTTGTCCAAGGATGAGTTCACAGGGAACGGGCACCTGCCCACGGCGCTGTACATCCGGGAAGGTCGCCGCATCCTGGGCCGCTACACATTCACCGAACACGATACGCAACTGGCGCCGTGGTCCGTACGCACGCCGGTGCAGCGCGATAGCGTCGCCATTGGGGACTACGTGCTCAACAACCACGGGCACCTGCCGCAGGGGCCGTTGCATCCCCAACTGGTGGAAGGCGACTTCGCCGCGCCCACCTATCCGTTCCAGGTGCCATATGGCGTGATGGTGCCGCGCGATGTGGATAACCTGTTGGTACCGGTGGCGGTGAGTGCGTCGCATGTGGGCTATTCCGCCATCCGTCTGGAGCCCACCTGGACGGCGCTGGGCCATGCGGCGGGATTAGCCGCGCACCTGACTCTGCGCGATAGCCAGGTGGATGTGCCGAAGTTGCAGGCCCTGCTGCATGGCCAGGGGCAGGCCACCATCTATACCAGCGATGTTCCGCCGTCACACAAGCTCTTCCTCGCGGTGCAATGGGCCGGGCTGCACGGATTGCTTAGCGATATGGTGGAGTATCGGACAGCGCGACTGGAGCCGCTGCGCAAGTATCCGCATGGCCTGCAGTATTCCTATGCCTTCCCGCTGCATGCGGTGGAGCCGGAGGCGGCGCTGGAGGTTCGCCTGCGCGAGGCGTGGAACAAACGCCTGCCCTGCGCGGCGACGGCCACCGCCATGGCCCGCACGCGCGGCGAATACCTGGAGCAGGCCCATCGCGCCTGTGCGCCGGCGGAGACGAAAGAGTTCACGCTGTTCGACGTCACCTTCGACTATACGAAACAGGACGCCGAGACCTCCAAGCCGAACAAGTCGCATTATTACGTGAAGGAGCCGGTGTTGAACATCGCCCGCCCTCGCAATTGGACCTGGCCGCTGGATTACCGCAACGGCAAGGTGCGCATCCGCCTGGAGGTGTTGTCGAAGCCCGCCGGGGGCGCGCCCACCACCTGGACCCTCTGCTACATTCCGAATCGCGGACAAGGCAACGGCTATGGCTGTACGGGTACGGATGCCTATCGGGAAGCAGGCGTCTATGAGAAAGAAGTGCCGATGACGGCCTTCTGGCAGAACCAGGCCATTATCTGGGAAGAGGGCATTAGACAGATGGACCTGGTGATCAAGGACGACTCCGGCGGTGCTGGCCACGCGCACAAGCGTGCGGACCATGAGCGGTTCTTCCCGACGAAGGTTCGGATCACGATGACGCAGATTCCGAAGTAGCGATTCGTGCGGTTGAGTACAGCTGTTGCAGGCTTGACAACGGCGGTAGGGAGGCGCATAGTTAGTCCAGAAAGTATAGAACCACTCCAGGGTGGGTCTTTCTTATGAACTGGCAGGCTACTTACCGCGATCGCCTCACCACCGCCCCCCGCGCCCTCCAGGCGGTCCATTCCGGAAAAACCGTATACATCCAACCAGGCTGCGCGACGCCGCAGGCTTTGGTGGAGGCGTTGGTGGCCCGAGCGCCGGCCGTACATGGCGTGGAAGTGGTGCAGATGGCGAGCTTTGGCCCGGCTGCTTATGCCGACCCGAAGTTTTCGGGCAACCTGCGCGTGAACGCGCTGTTCATCGGGCCCAACGTGCGTGGTGCGGTGCAGCAGGGCTTTGCCGACTACACGCCGATCTTCCTGCACGAGATCGAAGAGCTGTTCCGCAGCGGGCAGAAGCCGCTGGACGTGGTGTTGCTCCAGGTGGGCCCGCCAGATCGCAACGGATTGATGAGCCTTGGGCCGGGTGTGGACTGTACGCTGACCGCCGCCCGTTACGCGCGGCACGTGATCGCGCAGGTGAACCGCCGCATGCCGCGGACCCACGGCGATACATTCCTGACGGTGCGCGATATTGATGCCCTGGTGGAAGACGATCGCGAGTTGGTGGAACTGGCGCCGGAAGAGGCCACGCCGGAGCAGGAGCGCATCGCCGAGCGGGTGGCCGAACTGGTGCCCGATGGCGCCACGCTGCAGATGGGGATTGGAGCGATTCCAAATGGCGTCCTGGAATGCCTGACGGATCATCGCGACCTGGGCATGCACACCGAGATGTTCACCGACGGCGTAATCGGCCTGGTGGAGAAGGGCGTCATGACGGGCCGTTTGAAGAGCCTGCATCCGGGGAAACTGGTGGCGGGCTTCGCCCTGGGTACGCGCCGGCTTTTTGACTTCCTGGATGACAATCCGTTGTTCGAGTTTCACCCCATCGAGTATGTGAACCACCCGGGCACCATTGCGCGCAATGACCGCATGGTGGCTATCAACTCGGCGATACAGGTGGACCTGACCGGGCAGGTGTGCGCCGATTCGATCGGTACGCGGCCCTATAGCGGCTTTGGCGGACAGACGGATTTCATGCGTGGGGCGGCGGCCTCGCGCGGCGGCAAGCCGATTGTGGCGATGCCGGCGACGGCGCAGCAGGGGCGTGTGTCGCGCATCGTGCCGGTGTTGGATGCCGGCGCGGGCGTGGTTACCACGCGCGCCGATGTGCATTACGTTGTCACCGAACACGGCGTGGCGTATCTGCATGGTAAGACGCTGCGCCAGCGGGCGGAAGCGCTGATCGCGATTGCCGCGCCGCCGTTCCGCGACCAGTTGTACGAAGCAGCGGTGCGCGCGCACTGGCTGGACGCGAAGCGTCCGGAAGCTGTGCCGCAGCCGGTTTGAAGAGGCGCTTATGGATGTCAAAGGGCGGGTTGAGATCGACCGGGAACTCTGCAAAGGCTGCGGGCTGTGCGTGGAAGCCTGCGTGCCGAAGGTGCTGCACCTGTCGGCGCGGCTGAACGCGTCGGGCTATACGCCTGCTGAGTATACCGGCACCAGTTGCAGCGGCTGCGGACTCTGCTTTTATGCGTGTCCGGAGCCGGGCACGCTGCGGGTGTGGAAGCTGATGGCGACGGTGGCGGCGTAGGAGGCAACGAATGGCACGTCAACTGTTGAAAGGGAATGAGGCGGTGGTGAAGGGCGCGCTGCTGGCCGGATGCCGCGCGTTCTATGGCTATCCGATTACGCCGGCGACAGAGATTCTGGAAGCCGCGGCGTGGTATTTCCCGCGCTGCGGCGGCGAGTTCCTGCAAGCGGAAAGCGAAGTGGCGGCTATCCACATGGTGTACGGAGCAGCGGCCAGTGGGCAGCGGGCGATGACGGCATCGTCAGGGCCCGGCATCAGTCTGATGTCGGAGGCATTGAGCTATCTGGCGGGGGCGGAATTGCCCTGCGTGATTGTCGACCTGATGCGGGCGGGCCCGGGCTTGGGCAACATCTCGCCCGAGCAGAGCGACTACTGGCAGGTGACCCGCAACGGCGGCCACGGCAGCTATCGCAGCCTGGTGCTGGCGCCCGCATCGGTGCAGGAGATGGCGGATCTAACACGGCTGGCTTTCGATCTGGCCGACCGCTATCGCAACCCGGTATTCGTGCTGGCCGACGGAACAATCGGGCAGATGATGGAGCCGGTGGAGTTTCGGGAGCCGGCGCGGGAGCCCGTGATGCCGGAGTGGGCGGTGGGCGGCACGGCGGCCACTCGAAAGAACCTGGTCAGTTCCATCTTCCTCAAGCCGGATGACCTGGAGTTGCACATTGCGAAGCTGGAGGCGAAATACGCGCTGGCCGAACGTGAGGTGCGGTTTGAACGCTATCGCACCGATGACGCCGATGTGGTGCTGGTGGGCTATGGCATCGTGGCTCGCATTTTGAAGCATGCGGTGGATGAACTGCGGGCCGAAGGTATTGCGACGGGCCTGCTGCGGCCCATCACGCTGGTGCCGTTTCCGTCGGCGGAGTTGCGGCGCATGGCCGCTACGGTGCGTGAGTTTGTAGTCGTGGAGATGAGCACGGGGCAGATGGTGGATGATGTCCGGCTGGCGGTGGACGGGGCCGCCAAGGTGTCGTTCTATGGCCGCGGCGGCGGCAACCTGCCAGGAGCCGAAGAAGTGAAAGCAATGGTGGAAGGCCGTGTGCGGAAGGAGGGTCTGGTTCATGCCTGAGAAGGAACTGTGCATTACCCACGAGAAGCCGCTCGCGTTCTTCCCGCACTTTGAACGCAAGGGCGAAGGGGAGGACCAGACGCACTACTGTCCGGGCTGCGGCCACGGCATTGTGCACAAACTGCTGGCCGAGACCATTGATGAACTGGGCATCCAGGACCGTACGATTCTCATCAGTCCGGTGGGCTGCTCCGTATTCGCCTATTACTACTTCGACACGGGCAACGTACAGGCCGCGCATGGGCGTGCGCCTGCCGTGGCCACGGCCGTGAAGCGCGCGCATCCGAATTCCATCGTCATCAGCTACCAGGGCGATGGCGACCTGGCGGCGATCGGCGCGGCGGAGATCCTGCACTGTGCCAATCGCAATGAGAACGTGACGGTGCTGTTCGTGAACAACACCATTTACGGGATGACCGGCGGGCAGATGGCGCCCACATCGCTGCCGGGACAAAAGACCACCACCAGCCCTGGCGGGCGCGACCCTGGCCGCGACGGCTATCCGATGCGGGTATCGGAACTGTTGGCCACGCTCGAAAGCCCAGCCTTCATCGAGCGCGCCTCGCTCGGCAACGTAAAGACGATTTTGCAGGCCAAGAAGGCCATTCGCCGCGCCATCGAATGCCAGATGGAAGGCAAGGGCTTTTCGATGGTGGAGTTGCTGTCACCCTGTCCGACGATTTGGAAGTTGGATCCGGTGGCGGCACAGAAACGAGTACATGACGAGATGGAGCGGTACTTTGAGCCGGGCATCAAGTGCGACCGGCGAGCCTCTCGTCCTGAACCGCGGGAGGCGGCACCCCCTCCGCCTCTCGCGGACTTTTCGCGGTTGCTCAACCTGCCGGACGACAATGGCCGGACGGCGCCGGCGCACGCGCACGATGCCGAGCGTTTGGACTGGCGCATTCGCATTGCGGGATTCGGCGGGCAGGGCGTGCTGCTGCTGGGGCAGTTGCTGGCAGAGGCGGCAATGGATGACGGGTTGGAGGTATCGTGGCTGCCGTCGTATGGGCCGGAGATGCGCTCGGGCACGTCGAACTGCCATGTCCGCATCTCGTCGCACCCCATCGATTCACCGCTGGTGACGCGCGCCAACGCGCTGCTGGCGTTGAATGAGCCGTCGCTGCGCAAGTTCCTGGACACGGTGGAGCCGGGCGGTCTGGTGCTCTACAACGGCGATCATCTGCCGGACGACTGCCGGCGCGACAACGTGAGCGTCTATGCGCTGCCGTTCGCCGAGATCGCCAATCAGTTGGGCAGTGCGAAGGTGGGCAACATGGTGATGCTTGGCGCGTTCCTGGCTCTTTCGCATTTCCTGCCCGATGAGCGGATGGAAGCGGCCCTGGCGCGGCTGGTCAGCAGCGAACGCTGGGTGGAAATTGACAAGAAGGCGTTGGCGGTAGGCCGGGAGCGTGTCCCGGCGGAGGAGTTTCGACATGCCTGACTCGACCTTTGATCCTTTGGTGTATTTCGAAAATGACTTCGTGCGGATGTCGGAAGCGAAGCTGCCGATATTGACCCATGCGCTGCACTACGGCACGGGCGTGTTTGAAGGGATTCGCGGCTATTGGAGTGTGGAAGACCGCGAGATGTACCTGGTGCGCTGCGAGGAACACTTCCGGCGCTGGAAGGCCAACTGCCGCATCCTGGGTATTGACCCGAAAGAGACGGCGGCGGAGTTGGCGCACCTGACGGCGGACCTGGTGCGGCTGAATCATTTCGAGACCGATGTGTACATCCGGCCTCTGGCGTATATGTCGGGGAACAAGGTGGGCATCCGGCCCGACGGCGCGCACCGGTTTGCCATCATTGCCCTGCCGTTCGGACGCTATCTGCCGGCCGACAACGGGTTGCATGCGGGCATCGCGAGTTGGCGGCGCGTACAGGACAACGCCATCCCGGCGCGCGGCAAGATCTGCGGCGCCTACGTCAACAGCGTGCTGGCGACAATGGAGGCCAAGGCCAACGGCTTCGACGAAGCGATTCTGTTGAATGAAGACGGGCACGTGGCCGAAGGCGCCAGTTGCAATCTGTTCATCGTGCGCGATGGGCTGCTGATGACACCGCCGCCGCAGGACAACATTCTGGAAGGCCTGACGCGCGCCACGGTTATGGAACTGGCGCGGCATGAAATGGGATTGCGGGTGGTGGAACGGTCGCTGGACCGCACCGAACTCTACATGGCGGAAGAGGCCTTCTTCACGGGAACGGCGGTGGAGTTGGCGCCCATTACCCGAGTGGACCATCGCGATATCGGCGATGGCAAAGTAGGCCCCCTTGCTACACGGCTGCAGAAGCTGTACAGTGATGCCACACACGGACGCCTAGCGGCGTACCGGCACTGGCTGCTGCCGGTGTACTTGCCGGTGCTGGCAGCCTTACAGAAGTGAGGTAGTATCGCGCGATTGACCGAAGGAGGTCGATATGCCCGAATTAACAGCATTCGGTTGGGTTTTCTTGGCATGGGGTCTGGTGACCACGGTTCTGGTGGCACTGCTGATTCGTCATGGCTTGGTCTCTATGAAAGAAGACGACCAGTTGTTCCTGGATGACGCGGAGCATCAACTGGAAGCCGAACAGAAAGAAATCACATTGAAGCTGGACCATCTGCGCCCGTACATCCAGGGGTTCGGCATGTTGTCCGGGGTTCTGTTTCTGGTGATGGCCGGCATGGTGACCTACGGGGTGCTGCAGGTGATCCGCAGCTAACCGCGGCGACTTCCAGTACAATTGCCGGGATGGAACGCAGAAGCTTTCTCGGCGGGGCGGCGGCCACTTTGTCGGCGGCGATGGGGGTTCCGGCCCCCGGGCAGGGAACCAGGCCACCGAATATTCTCTTTGTCCTTTCCGACGATCATAGCCGGCCGCATCTGGGTATCAATGGTGCCGATTGGATGCGGACGCCGAACCTGGATCAGTTCGGGCGGGAAGGGATGGTCTTCGAGCGGGCGTTCACGGCGGCGCCGCAATGTGTTCCTTCGCGGACGGCGCTGATGACGGGGCGTTCGCCGGTGGCCGCGCGGATGGGCCGCTTCAGTGCGCCGCTGCCGCGCGACGTGACGACGGTGCCGGAAGTGCTGCGCATGCGGGGCTATCACACGGGCGTTTGCGGCCGGTACTTCCACCTGGATGGACAGGTCAACCCGGCGCCGCTGACCAAACAGATCTACGACAAGCACAACCTGAAAACCTGGAAGAACCGCGTGGATGTGATGGACATCTCCGGGCAGCCGAAGACCACGGCGCTGTTTACCGACTTCCTGGCCCGCGCGCCGAAAGACAAGCCCTGGTTCTTCTGGATCAACTACAGTGATCCGCATCATCCGTGGGACGCCAGCGTGCGGAAGATTGATCCGTCATCGGTGAAGTTGCCGCCGCACTGGCCGGATCTGCCGGGCTTGCGCGGGGATCTGGCGCGGTATGCGGCCGAGATCGAGCATGCCGATCGCGATTTCGGCGATGTGATGGCGGCGCTGCGCAAGGCAGGGCAGGAAGAGAACACCCTGGTGGTGTTTATGGGCGACAACGGCATGGCGTTCCCACACGGGAAGGGGTCGCTGTATGACCTCGGGCTGAACGTGCCGCTGATGGCTCGCTGGCCGGGCAGAATCAAGCCGGGACGTACGCGGACACTGATTTCCGGTGAGGATATCGCGGCGACGTTTATGGATGCGGGCGGGGCATCGCTGCCGGCGGGGGTCACCGGGCGCAGTTTCTATCCGCTACTGCAGGGCGGGGCGTATCAGCCGCGCGAGTATATCTTCGCGGCCCGCCTGCACCATGGCAACGGGCCGATGACGCCCGAAACAAAGGCGAGCACCTTTGATTTATCGCGCTGCGTGCGCAGTGACAAGTACAAGCTGATCTACAACCTTACTCCGCAGATGGAGTACCAGCCGGTGGACAGCGCCGGAGATCCGGGTTGGCTGGAAATGAAGGCCGCCCATGCCGAAGGCAAGTTGAAGCCGGAATTCGACCGGGCCTATTTCGGCTCGCGTCCGGTGCTGGAGTTGTATGACCTGGATGCGGATCCTGGCGAACTGCACAACCTGGCCGGCAAGCCGGAGATGCGCGATGTGCAGCAATCGCTGATGGCGGCACTGCAGGAGAAGTTGGTGATTGATTCGGACTTCGTGCCGCCAGTTTTGATGGAGTCGGTGCCGCGTCAACCCGCGCGCAAGAAGCAGTAGCGGGCGGCGTCGCGCAAGTCTTCGAGCAGGCGCCGCATGTCGGCTTCGGTGGTGCGATAGTTGAGCACGCAGCCGCGTAGGGCGAACTTGCCGTGGATGCGCGTGTTCGAAAGGTAGCTGCTGCCCCCGCGCTGCAGGGCGAGCAGGATCTGTTCATTGAGTGGATCGAGGTCGCCGGCGTAGTGGGGCGGGGCGTAGCGGAAGTTGAAGATAGACAAGCCAACGGGGGCGAGCAGTTCGAAATCCGGGGCTTCGGTGACCAGATCCGCAAAGTACTGCGCGCAGGCTATATTTCGCGCAACGGCATCGGCCAGGTTGGCAGCGCCGTAGAGCTTGAGTTGCAACCACAGCGGAAGTGCGCGGAAGGGGCGGGAGAGTTCCGGCCCCAGATCCCAGAAGGCAAAGGCTTCGTCGTTGGAGAGGCCGACAGGGCGTGTGTAATCGGCATCATGGGAGAACGTGGCGATGGCGGGCTGCGCCTCGCGGTAGAGCAAGCAACCACAACCGACTGACGAATACAGCCACTTGTGCGGATCGAGGGAGAGCGAGTCGGCGCGATCGATGCCGGTAAACAGCGGCTTGGCGGAAGGCGCCAGCGCGGAGAAGCCTCCGTAAGCGCCATCGACGTGCAGCCAAAGTCTGTGGCGTTCGGCAATGGCGGCGATCTCGGGCAGCGGATCGAAGGCACCCGTGTTCACCGCACCGGCATTGGCTACGATGCACATGGGCCGCAGGCCGGCAGCGCGGTCGGATTCGATGCGGCGCTCCAGTTCGGCAACATCCATGCGAAAGGCGGCGTCTGTGGGGACCAGCACGACATTGTCTGAACCTATACCCAACAGCCGGGCACCCTTCACGATGGAGAAGTGCACCTCGGTGGAGGCATAGATGCGCAAGTCCGGGGCATGGCCGGTGCCGCGGCGTCCGGCGTGCGGATCCGCTTTCGTGCGCGCGGCCGCCAACGCGGAGAAGTTCGCCATGGATCCGCCGCTGACCAGCAATCCCGTACCTTCCGGAGCGAAGCCGGTGATCTGCTTCAGCCAGCCGATGACCATGTGTTCCATCTCAGCCGCGGCGGGCGCCGATCGCCAGGAGGTGACGTTGGCATTCAACGCACTGGCCAGCAGGTCGCCGATGGCAGCCGCAGCGGTGCCGGGCGAGGCCACGTAGCCAAAGAAGCGCGGATGCCCGTTATGCCGGCTGAGCGGATAGACGATGTCCCGCACCGCAGCCAGCACTTCCGATGCTGCGGCGGGCTGTTCGGGCAGTGGTTCGGCCAGCAGATCCCGCACAGCCTGCGCACTGGTCACGGGCATTACCGGCGCATGGGGAAGCTGCGCGTAGAAGTCTTCGATGATCCGCAGCGCTTCCTCGGCAAGCTGCCGGAACACTTCCGGGCTTGTGTCGATAGGCGAGGGCATGCCTAGTTGCGTCCAGGAACCATCGGCACAAACATCACCGGTATCACGGACCGCCGTCGCAAGCTGCCATCGGCCAGCTTCTCGAACACCAGGAGTTCCTGGTCCTGGCCGCCAATGGGCGCCACGATGCGGCCTCCGGTTTTCAGCTGCTGCACGAGCGAGGCAGGAAGTTCCGGCGGCGCGGCGGTGAGAATGATGCGGTCAAAGGGGGCGTGTTCCGGCCAGCCCTGATAACCATCGCCGGCACGCACGGTGACGTTCTTATACTGCAACCGCGCCAGCACCTTCGCCGCCCGCTGCGCCAGTTCCGGCACCACCTCAATGGAGTAAAGATGCCGCACCAACGGGGCAAGTACCGCCGCCTGGTAGCCTGACCCCGTCCCGATCTCCAGCACGATGGAATCGGGCCGCGGTTCCAGCAGTTCGGTCATGAGTCCGACGATGTAGGGCTGCGAAATCGTGGCGCCATAGCCGATCGCGAGAGGCCGGTCTTCGTAGGCGTGCACCTGCAGTTCCGGTGGCACAAACTCATGGCGTGGCGTGCGCCGCAGCACGTCCAGCACGCGTTCCTCCTTCACGCCCCGCGCTTCTATCTGTTCCCGTACCATGGCTTCCCTCGCCTTCGTGGGCGGCGCCTGCGCACAGGCCAGCACCGCGAAAAATACGCCGAAACCCGCAATTCCACCCACAAGTCCAGTATCCCGCAAGTACAATACAAGATCATGGCTCAGGAACGGGTGGCGGCCCGTGTACCCGCGCAAGAGAATACCGGAGGGTTGCTGCGGCAACTCGGTGTGATGAGCGCGGCGGCGCTGGTGGTCTCGAATATGATCGGGACCGGGATCTTTATTACCAGCGGATTCCTGGCCGGGCAGTTGGGTGAACCGTCGCTGGTGTTGGGCGTCTGGATGGTGGGTGCGTTGTGCGCCCTGGCCGGCGCTTTCTGCTATTCGGAGTTGGGTGTGAACTTCCCCAGTTCCGGCGGCGAGTATGTGTACCTGACCAACGCCTACGGGCCGGCCTGGGGATTCATGACGGGCTGGATCTCCTTTGTGGCGGGCTTTTCCGCACCGATCGCCGCGGCGGCGCTGGCCTTCTGCGGCTATGTCGGCTACTTCTTCCCCGCAGTGAAGCCGGACGCGTCGCAGACGTTCGCGATGGGACCGCTGAGCGTGAAGCTAGGGCTGGCGCAACTGGTGTCCTGTGTATTGATTGTGTTTCTATCGCTGTTGAACATCACCGGGTTGCAGCGCGTGGCGCGCTTCCAGAATGTGTTCACGGGCCTGAAGGTAGCGGTGATCGTCGCACTGATCTTCGGTGGCTTCGCGGCCGGTACGGGCAGTTTCAGCAACTTCAGCCAGCCGGCAGTGCGTACCAGCACGGTACCCCTGCTGCAACAGTTCGCCATCAGCTTGTTTTGGGTGTACGGCAGCTATAGCGGGTGGAACGCGGCAACATATATTGCCGAGGAGTTGCGCAAACCGGAGCGCACGCTGCCGCTGGCGCTGACGGCCGGCACCGGCCTGGTGGCTGCGCTCTACTTCGGGTTGAACGCGGTGTTCATCTATGCGCAGCCGCTGGAGCAGTTGAAGGGGCAGTTCGCGATTGGCGTGCTGACGGCCCGCAGCCTGTTCGGGCCGGAGATTGCGAGTGTGTTCGGCGCGCTGATGGCCGTGGCGCTGGTATCGACGGTGAATGCGATGGTCACAATTGGGCCGCGCGTTTATTACGCGATGGCCAAGAACCGCGCGTTCTTCACCTCGGCGGCGAAGGTGCATCCTAAGTGGCACACTCCGGTGAATGCGATCGTCTGGCAGTGTATTGCGGCCATGCTGATGACGTGCATCCCGTTCAGTGATCTGTTCATGTACATCTCGTTCACGCTGAACCTGTTCGCGGGACTGGCGGTGGCGTCGCTGTTTGTATTTCGCAAGCGGCCGGGTTGGGTGAAGCTGCCGGTGGTGAGTTTCCTGTTCCCGATGATTCCGGGCTTCTTCCTGCTGGTGAGCGCGTGGATGTATTATGTCGGTTTGACGGTGGAGCCGGTGGTCTCGCTGGCAACTATCGGAACAGTCGGCGTGGGAGCCCTGTTCTATCACTTCCGAATCCGGGACCAGAAGAACGTATAACGAATGCCTGTCGTCTTAGATGGAAAAGCGGTTCGCGACGCGATCCTCGAATCGCTGCGGCCTCGTGTGGCCCGTTTAGTAGAAGAGCAGCGCGCGCCGGGGTTGGCCGTGGTGCTGGTGGGACACAACCCAGCCAGTGAGATTTATGTCCGCAGCAAGGTGAAGGCCTGCGAGGAACTTGGCATTGCCAGTGAGAAGCATCTGCCGACTGGTGATGTTTCCACCGAAGACATGCTGTTCCTGGTGAACCGGCTGAACCAGAGGCGGGACATCGACGGCATCCTGGTGCAACTGCCGCTACCGGACCAGGTGGATGAGCAGGAAGTGCTGCTGGCGATTGATCCATCGAAAGATGTGGATGGGTTCCACCCCATCAGCTCCGGGAACCTCATGGCCAATCGCGCGGGGTTTCGGCCATGCACGCCCGCGGGTGTGATGAAGATGCTGGAGCATTACGGGGTCCCGCTGGCGGGTAAGCATGCGGTGGTGGTGGGCCGCAGCGATATTGTCGGCAAGCCGATGGCGATGCTGTTGCTGCATGCCAATTGCACGGTGACGATTTGCCATTCGAAGACACAGAACCTGGCGGCGGAGTGCCGGCGAGCGGACATCGTAGTGGCGGCGATCGGCCGTCCGGCCTTTATCACCCGCGATTTTGTGAAGCCGGATGCGGTGGTGATCGATGTGGGGATTAACCGCGTGAAAGAACGGGACCGGGTGGTGCAGATGTTCGGCGACAACCCCGCACGGATGGCGGCGTTCGAGAAGAATGGCAGTGTGGTGGTGGGCGATGTGCATCCCGAGGTTTTCGAACATTGCGCCGCGTACACGCCGGTGCCGGGAGGCGTGGGGCCGCTGACAATCGCGATGCTCATGAGCAATACGGTGGCGAGTGCCGAGTGGCGTCTGGGGATCACGCCGTAGTTAGAAGCGCAGCATTTGTTCGAGTTCCTCCAGAAACACGCGAAGTTTGGGGGCGGGTAGCGATCGCGCGGGGTAGAGTGCGAAGAACTCGACGGGCGCGGGTTGCCAGTCTGGTAGAACAGGGACCAGTCGCGAATCGTGGCGGGTGATGAAAGCGGGCAGGACGGCGATGCCAAGTCCACCAGCGACGAGGGTATGCGCTACGACCGGGTCCCCGGCCACCAGCCTAGGGTCCAATGGGACGATTTTCTCCGTACCGTCCTTGGCGAACAGTCGTAGGCGCGATCCGGCCGGGGAGCGGCTGAAGGCGACCATACTGTGAGTGGATAGGTCTTCGGGACGGGATGGTGTGGGGTGCTGCGCCAGATAGGCCTTCGACGCGTGGAGCGACTGCGGCATGGATCCCAGCTTTCGGACAACATAAGATGAATCGGCCAGGCGGCCAACGTGGATGACGACGTCGAGCATCATTTCGAGCGGGTCGAGACGGCCGCCGCGGAGCACAAGATCCAGTCGAATCCCAGGGTATTTGTGGCAGAAGGCAGGTAGCAGTGGCGCCAGGAAAGAGCGCGCGAAGGTGACGGGCACGCCGACGCGCAGCAGTCCGCCCGGCTCGGCGGTGTAGGCCCGGACGGCGCGCTCGGCGTCTTGCATTTCCGCCATCACGCGTTCGCAATGGGCGAAGAACGTAGAGCCGATTTCGGTGAGGGCGATGCGGCGGGTGGTGCGCTGCAGAAGGCGTGTGTGGAGTGATTGTTCCAGAGCCTGTATTTGGCGGCTGAGGGTGGATTTGGGGATGCCGAGGGTGCGGGCGGCGGTGGTGAAACTGGCCGAGCGGGCTACCCAGAAGAAGGCGCGGAGGTGGTTCCAGTCGGAAATGACAGATTGTTCCATAAGCGCAACAGTATGTTCTGCTTTATTGTATTGTCCGTTCAGGAAGTGCTTGCATCCTAATCCTTGGAGGTGTTGCTTATGCCGGTTGCCGGTGCGAAGCAGACGGTGTTGAGAGAGCTTGCCGGATGGGAAGGCGTTGCGGTGCAGCCCCATCGCTTTGGCGGGACCGAATGGGTTTTGGGCAAACGGGAGATAGGCCATATTCATGGCGATGCGCTGGTGGACATTCCGTTTCCCAAGCGGGTTCGCGATGAAGTGGTGGCGGGCGGGGAAGCCGAGCGGCATCATGTGCTGCCGGAATCCGGGTGGGTGAGCGTGTGGTTGCGGACTGAAGAAGACGTGGCTCGGGCGACGCGATTGCTGCGGCGGTCGTATGAACTTGCGGTGTCACAGAAGGAGCGAATGGAGGCAAGAGGATGAAGCGGGTATTACTGTTGGGTGCGACGGGGAATTTGGGGTCGCTGATGGGGAAGGCGCTGTTAGCGCGCGGAGCGGTACTGCGCCTGTTGGTGCGGCCGGAGAGCGTGGCGAAAGTGCCCGCGGAACTGGCTGGCGCGGAGGTGGTGACGGACGAAGCGGGAGCGTTCGCGGGCGTGGATGTCGTGATCTCGGCCGTGCAGGGTGGGCCCGAGACGATTGTTGAGGCGCAGTTGCGATGGCTGCGCGCGGCGCGCGCGGCGGGGGTGCGGCGGTTTATCCCCTCGGACTTCAGCTTCGACTTCTTTGGGTTGGGGGAGGGCGAGAACGTAAACTCCGACTGGCGGCGGGCGTTTGCGCGGGCGGCGGCGCAGGAGGCCGGCGATGTGGAGGTCGTTCACGTGATGAACGGGTGCTTTCTGGATCATCGGGTGCTGTTCGGGTTTCTGGGCGCGATTGACCTGGAGAAGCGGGAGGCTTACCTGTGGGGTGATGGCGACCAGAAGATGGAGTTCACCACGTATGCCGATACGGCGGAGTTCACGGCAGAGGCGGCGTTGGATGAGCGGCCCCTGGCGGGGCGATTCGCGGTTGCGGGCGAGTCGCTGACGTTTCCCGAACTGGTGAAGGAGGTGGAGGCCGGTGCGGGTGTTTCGTTGACGGTGGTGCGGCGCGGATCACTGGCGGATCTGGATGCGGCGATCGCGAAGGCGCAGGCCGAGCAGCCGGGGAACATGTATGCCTGGCTGCCGATGATGTACTGGCGGGGGATGTTGAACGGCAAGGGCGCCTTGGGCCCGGTGCGGAACGGAGAGTATCCGGCGATTCGAGCGATGGGCGTACGGGCGTATTTGGCGGGGTGACGTTCGGCCTTGGCAGGCACGCGCGTTGACGCGGGGTGGGGTGGCTTCCTGTACGATGTGTGGGTGGCCACTCCCGCGCCCGTTCAGATTGCCCACTACCAGGTGACCGGCACGCTTGGTGAAGGCGGTATGGGCGTTGTCTATCGCGCCACGGATACGAAGCTTGGGCGCGATGTAGCGCTGAAGGTGCTGGCGGCGGGGTTCGCGGAGGATCCGGAGCGGTTGGCGCGGTTTGCGCGTGAGGCCCGGGTGTTGGCATCGTTGAATCATCCGGGCATTGCGGCGGTGTATGGGGTGGAAGAGAACGCGCTCGTGATGGAGTTGGTGGAGGGGCCGACTCTAGAGGACCGGATCGCGCAGGGTGCGATAGGGGTGGATGAGGCGCTGCCACTGATCGAGCAATTGATTGATGCCATTGAATACGCGCATGAGAAGGGTGTGGTACACCGCGATCTGAAGCCGGCGAATATCAAGGTGACTGGTGATGGGCGGTTGAAGGTTCTGGATTTTGGGTTGGCGAAGGCTTTGGCGGATGATGTGCCCGCAGGTACGGCTTCGCAACTGGCGAATTCGCCGACGTTGGTGGCGAGGTCTGGAACGGTGGCGGGGATGATCCTGGGCACTGCGGCGTATATGGCGCCGGAGCAGGCTCGGGGCAAGGCGGTGGATAAGCGGGCCGATATCTGGGCCTTCGGAGTGGTGGCTTATGAGATGCTGACCGGGCGCCGGTTGTTTGAAGGCGAGACGGTGAGCGATGTACTGGCGCAGACGCTGACCAAGCCGGTGGAACTGGCGGCGGTGCCGGACCGGCTGCGAGGGTTGGTGGGGCGATGCATGCAGCGGGAACCGCGCTTGCGGCTGCGCGATATCGGGGATGCCCGGTTGTTGTTGGAGGTGGCACCCGCGCCGGTTCAGGTCGCGGCGAGGCCGTCGCGATTGCCTTGGTTTGCCGCCGCGGCGCTGGCAATCTCCACCGTCGTTCTGGGGACGCTCTGGATGCGGTCGACCCGTATAGAGCGTTCTCCATCAGGGCCTGTGGCTCACTTCAATTTGCCGGAAGTTCTCTCCGCTGCGTTCAGTCCCGACGGCAGCAGCGTGGCATGGGGAGGAGCATCGAGCGGTGGTCGAGTGGATTTCCAGATTCAGGTTCGCGCGTTGGCCGACGTGAGTGTTCGGTCCCTGCCGGGCACGGAGGGAGCAATTACTCCCTTCTGGTCGGCGGACGGCCAAGCCATTGGGTTCTTCGCAGGCGACCGAATGAAGGCCATCCGGCTTTCCGATGGCGAGGTCCGCGTCTTGGGCCAGGCTCCGGAGCCGGAGGGTGCCACCTGGCAGGGAACCCTCACTAGAGGGCGAATTGTTTTTGTGTCGGGCCAGAAGTTGCAGGTGATGGAGTTGCCTTCGGCCAGTTTACGGACGATACCGGTGACGCTCCCTGCAGGCGAAGTTCCATTCGCACCTCAATTCTTGCCGGAGGGTAATGGCTTTGTGTTCCTCAGTGCCAAGCTACGCCGTCCACCGTTCCGGGTGCTGCGTTCCTCCTTGGAAGGCGGGACTCCCGTTGAGTTGCTGCAATCAGGTGGGCGGGTGGGTTTTGGACTGCATCCCCGCAGCGCTGTCTGGCACATGTTCCATGTGGAAGGCCAGTCAGCGGGGCCGTTGTTTGCTACGCCGGTGAATGCCAGGCTAGGCACACCAACCGGGGCACGAAAGCAGGTGCTGTCGGAGGTTGGGGCGCTGGCCAATACAGTGGAACGAAACTTTCACGTGGCGGCCCGCGGGGGAGCTATCCTGTACCGCCGTCGAAGGGGATCGGTGCCGGTGTGGAAGCCAATCTGGTACGACCGCAACGGGACGGTGCTGGGCTCCATTGGAGCGGAGGATGCCACCGAAAGCATGCATCTCTCCCCGGACGAAAAGCGGGTGGTGCTGTCCACGGGAAGGGACCCGGAGCGGATTCGAGTGGTGGGCGTTGACGACGGTAAAGCAGTGACGCTGGCCTCCAGCGATCGAATGGGGGATCCACTCTGGTCCCCAGATGGACGCTTCCTTTACTATCTGAGCGCATCCACGGATGGGCGAGCGCTGCTCCGTCACGACGTCAGTGGTTCCATACCGGCGGAGACGGTTTCGGTGGTGGGGAGAAACGCCCGTCTGGCTGACATTTCGCCCGATGGCCGGACCATTTTGCTGAGCAATCAGGACCAGCCCGCGCGCTTGGAGTACCTGGACTTGCCGGCTTCTGGCACCGCATCGGCGCGGCCGATCGAGTTACGCAACCCCGGGCCCGAGCCTTGGTATCGAGCCACGTTCAGTCCGGGTGGGAAGTGGATCGCGGTGGAGGATCGCATCCCTGGAATGATTTTCTTGCCTTGGCCGGCCGCGCGCGAACCGAACGGGTGGATCCCCCGCCAGAGCCTGATAGGGATGTTGTTTCTGTTCTTCCACCCGAGCGGGCAGGAACTCTGCGGGTTGAGGAGGGAGACCGGATTGCATTGCGCGAAGCTTAGCATTGGTGGCGATGGCCCTCGTCTGGATGCGCCGGTCCGCCTGTTTGCGGCAGAGACGGGGAGCCGCGTGGGTGCACGGATCGCCCAGTGGTCGAAAGATGGAAAGCGCTTGTTGATTCTGGCGACTGATAAACCCGAGCAGACGAGCACGCGGATTGTCACGGGCTGGACGTCGTTGCTGGAAACCAGTGAAGCGGAGGGGAAGTAGGTGGCCACTCCCGCACCCTCGCGCGTTGCCCACTACCAGGTGACCGGAACGCTCGGCGAAGGCGGTATGGGCGTTGTCTATCGTGCCACTGATACAAAGCTTGGGCGCGACGTAGCGTTGAAAGGTGCTGACGCCGGCTTTCGCGGAGGATGCGGAGCGGCTGGCGCGGTTTGCGCGTGAGGCTCGGGTATTGGCGTCGTTGAATCATCCGGGCATTGCGGCCGTGTATGGGGTGGAAGAGAACGCGCTGGTGATGGAGTTGGTGGAGGGGACGACTCTGGAGGATCGGATCGTGCAAGGGGCGATGCCGGTGGATGAGGCGCTGCCGCTGATTGAGCAGTGGATTGATGCCATCGAGTACGCCCATGAGAAGGGCGTGGTGCATCGGGACTTGAAACCGGCCAACATCAAGGTGACCGGCGATGCGCGGTTGAAGGTTCTGGATTTGGGGTTGGCGAAGGCTTTGGCCGGCGAGCCAAACGGAGGAGCAACGTCGGACATCGCTAATTCTCCAACGCTGGTGGCTCGGTCCGGCACGGTGGCGGGCATGATCCTGGGCACGGCGGCGTATATGGCACCGGAGCAGGCTCGAGGGAAGGCCGTCGATAAGCGGGCTGACATCTGGGCGTTTGGCGTGGTGCTCTATGAGATGCTCACCGGGCGCCGGTTATTTGAAGGCGAGACGATGAGTGATGTCCTGGCGCAGACGTTGACCAAACCGGTGGAGTTGGCGGATGTGCCGGAGCGGTTGCGAAGGCTGGTGGACCACTGCCTGCAACGCGATCCGAAACTGCGCCTCCGCGATATTGGTGATGCCCGGTTGTTGTTGGAAGCGCCAAGGCCGATGGCGGCTGTGCGGCCGTCGCGATTGCCTTGGCTATTGTTCGCGGCGTCCGCGTTGGTAGCGGTCTCGTTGGGAGTACTGGCGATCGGCCGCGTGCGGCGAGCGCCCCGGCCGTGGTGCGATTCTCCCTACCGCTAACGACGTTTTTCGGGTTCTTTCGTCCCGATGGACGCGCCCTTGCCTGGTGGCAGCCGATTGGCCGCGCCATTACCCGTGAGCCGATTCGTGTTCGTTATCTCGATGACGTTGGTCTCCGGCCACTGCTCGGAACCGAAGGCGCCTACTCGGCGTTCTGGTCGTCCGACGGCGGCGCGATCGCTTACTTTGCGACGAACCAGTTGAAGGTGATTCGCCTTTCCGATGGCGAGATACGCGTGCTGGCGGACGCGCCGGCCCGAAGGCGGCACGTGGCAGGGCACGTTGACGCAGGGGCAGATTGTGTTTGCCTCAGCCGGGAAGCTGCATGTGCTGGAACTGGCTTCCGCTCAGGTTCGCACTCTGCCTCTCCCGTTTCCGCCCGGAGAAAGGCCGATGGGGCCGGTGTTCCTACCGGAAGGCGACCGTTTCTTCTACCTTTCGGCGCCCGCACGAGATAGGGTGTTCCTTGTTCCGCTCCTCGCTTCAAGGCGAGGCCCCGTTGGAGCTCCAACAAGCGGCCGGGCGCGTACACTTCGCCCAGCATCCGCGTACGGGCGCATGGCACCTCCTCTACCCGGAACGACAAGGCGAAGTTTTTAGTGCGTTTGTCGCTCAGCCGGTGAGTGCGCGGACGGGCCAAGTGCAGGGGAAACCGGCTCGCCTGCTTTCCGGGATGGTCGGTCCAGTGAATACGATCGAGAAGTCGGCCTTCTTCGCGCCGCGCGGCGGCGGAGCCGTATACCAGCGCCGCGTCAGTACCGTTCCCGTGTGGAGGCCCGTGTGGCACGACCGTGCGGGCCGGCCGATAAGCGGAATTGGCACAGAGGACGCCATGCGAGGCCTTGCCATATCCCCAGACGGCCAGCGGCTGATGTTGCTAATGGGGCGCAGTCAGGGTGAGATTCGTGTCATGCGCATAGATGGGAGCGGGAGCCGCACGCTGGCCGCTGGGCGGCTGCTGGATCCGCACTGGTCTTCGGACGGTAAGTGTATCTACTACATCGCAGAGCCAGCGCAGGCAAGAGCGCTGGTACGGCATGACTTGAACGGATCCGTCCCGCCCGAAACCGTTCTCCAGTTCAAGCCAGGGGAGGTGGTGCGACTGGCAGGCATCTCTCCGGGTGGACGCACTGCGCTGCTTTTCCTCGGCAGCCGTCTGCATGCATTGGGGCTGGACCAGAGCCCCGTGCGGGCTCCGGAGCCACTCGTTTTACAGGACAAGTCACTCCACCCGTGGAACCACGCCATCTTCAGCCCGGACGGCAAATGGATCGCGTCTCCCATGTCGGCGGGCGGTATGGTGTTCATCCCGTGGCCGCAGTCAGGGACGCCGTTGCGCGCCTACGGTGCCACTACGTCACTGACGTTCCCGTTCTTCCATCCTTCCGGCAAGGAACTCTGTGGCCATCAGGAAGGTATTCTCGCCTGCAGCCCCATTCGCTTTACCGCGGACGGTCCGCGATTGGACGAGCCGCAGATCATTCCCGCGGAGGCCCGTGCCTTTACATCTGGGTATCACGATTCGCAGTGGGCGCCGGATGGGTCGAAGATTCTGATGCTGACCACGGATCAGCCGGAGCGGGTGCTGCCGACGGTGTTGACCGATTGGAGCGTGTTGGCGGAGAACAGCGAGAATTAGGTTCGCATGTTGCGGAAGACTTCGGCGATGGTTCGTACGTTGGCTTCGGCCGCGGCGCGATCGGGCGTTTCGTTGTCGACGTCGTAGCCTTCCATTTCGCCGCTGCCGCCGTCCTGGACGACGATGCCATCGCGCCGGCCAAGCACGTAGATGCCTTTGTACATGACGCCGTAGTGCACGTCGGCTTGCGGGATGAGCCAGGCGATCTGGCCTCGCACGGGGACGATGGAGTTGTCGTTCCAAAGGGCGCGGGCGCCGTAGCCGGTGCAGTTGAGGATGGTGCGTTGGGGCAGCGCGGTGAGGTCGCTGGGCGATTGGAACTCGCGCCGTTCGATGCGGCCGCCTTCGAGTAGGAAGTCGCTCACCAGGCGGTGCTGGTAGGCGGCGATGTTGAACGTGAGGCCGGAGTTTCGCCTGGCGTAGCGAGTGGGGAATGGATGGGTGCCCACGGCCAGTTCCAGCGAGCGAGGTGTGATGTCTCGGATACGGTCCTGGAAGTGAGCGAAGTCGAGTTCGTCGACGCTGGACGGACGACTCGCGGCGGGTGAGCCGTCGCTGAGCATGTAGCGGTCCGTCCATTCCACCGGGTTGCCCGGGAGGCCCAGAAAGCTCTCGTACATGTGCCAGCTGTCGCGGCACATGCGTTCCCAAAGGGCAGGGAAGTCGGCGGAGATGGCGTTGGTAAGGGCGATGCGGGAATCCGGCGTCCAGGAACCGGTGGCGCGGCTGGAGCGAACATCGGGCGGGCGGTCCTTGGCGTAGATGATGACCTTCGCTCCCGCGCGTTGTAGTGTGATGGCGGCGGTGATGCCGAGTGCGCCGCAGCCGATCACCGCGATATCGCGCTCGCCAGTGGCCAGCGCCTTCTCTGTGACGACGCGAGCCGAGCCCCAGGATAGAGACCAGCCGCTGCCGCCGTGGCCGTAGTTGTGGACCACGGTCTTCTCGCCAACTTTCTCGACATCCAGACGCGGACCGGCAGCGCGAAAAGGACGCACGCACACCGTAATGCGGAACAGCCGATCGACTTCGGCGCGAATAGGCGTTAACCGGAAGGACGGAGCCGGTGCCGGCTGTGCCGGGCTGTTGATGACAGTCTTACGCGCGCTGACGCAACTACTGAGGGCGAGCGCGCCGGTTCCGAGGAAGGCTCGGCGGTTCATCGGTGAACCGCAGTGTAGCAGACGGCTTCTTACTTATTGAAGAGAACGTCTGTAAAATCCATGAAGCCGGTGCGTTTGGTGTCCACCAGCCACTTGGCGGCCTTCAGCGCGCCGCGCGCGAAGCCTTCGCGATTGCGGGCAGTGTGGCGAAGGGTGATGGTATCGGCGGCGGAATCGAATCCGATCTCGTGCGTGCCGGGCACGGCACCAGCGCGGTTGGAACTGACATCGATGTGGCTTTTGTAGCCTGCGTCCTTCATGCGGTCCACCAGTTGAATGAGCGTGCCGGAGGGCGCGTCTTTCTTCTGGTTGTGATGAAGTTCCCAAGCCCAAGCGCCATAAGCGGGCTCCTCGGCGAGCAGGCGCGCGGCTTCGGCCACCAAGCGCGCGAAGACGTTCACGCCGACCGAGAAGTTGGGGCTGTGGATGAAGCCGATACCCGCCTGCTCGACAACTTGCTTCACGTGATCGCGGTGCGCACCCCAACCGGTGGTGCCGACCACCGTAGGCACGCCGAGCTTCGCCAGCCCTTCGATATTGGCGAGAACGGTGTGCGGCGAAGTGAACTCGATGGCGACATCGACACCCGCGAACTTTTCCGGGGTCATGGATTCGCCGTTGGCGTTGTTGAACTCATCCAGCCGCAGCACGGTCTCCAGGCCGAATTCGCCCGATAGTTGGTCGAGCATTTTGCCCATCTTGCCGTAACCGACAAGTGCGAGTTTAGCCATTACGCAAATACCTCCGGATCGGGGTCGGCGAAGAACTCCGCATGCAGGTTTTGAACGGCCTGCTTCAGATCTTCGGCGGCGATAACGAATGAGAAATTCAGCGTCGACGAGCCCTGCGACACCATCAGCACATTCACCGTCTGCAGGGCGCGGAAGATGCGAACGCCCACGCCCGCGGTGCCGCGGATGTTGTCGCCCACCAGGCACACCAGCGCGCGCTGCGGCTCAATCTCCACTTCGGCGAACTTCTCCAGTTCGGTGCGGAGTTCTTCGACGTGGCGCGCGTCGTCAATCGTTACCGACACGCTCACTTCGCTGGTGGAGAGCATATCGACAGGCGTCTCGAAGCGATCGAAGATCTCAAAGATGCGGCGCAGGAAGCCGTGGGCCATCAGCATGCGTAGCGAGTGGATCTTCATCACCGTAATGTTCGGTTTGCAAGCGATGGACTTGATGATATTGCGGCACGGTACCGACTCACTGACAATCCGCGTGCCCTGCACCTCCGGCCGCCGCGAGTTCAACACCAGCACCGGAATGTTCTTTTCGACGGCAGGCAGTACGGTGGCCGGATGCAGCACCTTCGCGCCGAAATAGGCCAGTTCGGCTGCCTCTTCGAAGGAGATGGTTTTGATCAGATGCCCGCCCGGCACGATGCGCGGGTCGCAGGTGAGCATACCATCGACATCGGTCCAGATCTGGATCTCTTCGGCGTCAATGCCCGCACCCACGATGGAGGCCGTGAAGTCCGAACCACCGCGGCCGAGCGTGGTGGGCACGCCCTGCAGTGTGGAGCCGATGAAGCCGCCCATGACTACGACCTTGGTTTCGGCCAGCGGGGCGACTACGGCCTTCAGCTTGGCGTAGCTTTCCGGGTATAGCGGCGCGGCTTGCGTGTGGCGGTCATCGGTGTGAATCACGTCGCGCGAGTCCACGTGGGCTGACGGCATCCCGAGCTTGTCGAAAGCGAGTGCCACGATCTGGCTGGAGAGCCGCTCGCCCAGCCCCGACACCGCGTCTATCAACGAAGGCGGGAAGTCGCGAAGAAGAGCGATGGCTTGGATCATGGCATCGAGTTCGGCGAAGTGCCGGTCGATGATGGCCTCCACGGCAGAGGCGTCGGCCACCAGTTGGCGGGCCTCCACCATGTGGTAGGTCTTCAATTCGCCAGCTTTCTGACGCGCGTCGTCGATGCGGTTCTGCTTCGCCAGCGCGGCGATCTCCAGCAGGCGGTTGGTCGTCTTGCCCATGGCCGAAACCACCACCACCGGACGTCGGCCTACGCGTGCCTTTACAATACCCGCGACACGCGTTATCGCGGCAGCGGACTCAACCGAGGAGCCGCCAAACTTCATCACAATCATGTAAGTTCTGTATTCCTTAACTAACTCGCCAGCAGCCGTTGTGCCAGCTTCTGATAGATATCCACCGCCTCCAGCAACTGCGCCTTTTCGACGCGCTCTTCGGAGGTGTGCGCCACATGGATGGAGCCGGGGCCCAGCAGCAGTGGTTCGCCCCACGCGCCGCCGAAGGCGGGGATGTCGGTAGTGTACTTCACAACCGTGGTGGCGAAGCCTTCCAAGCGTACCAGCCGCAGTGCCGCGATGCGCAGTTGCTCAGCGACTTCCACGCGTCCGCCCACCACGCTATCGAGCGTCTTGCGGAGTCCTTCGCCATCATCCACCAGGCGGATGAGTAGTTCGGCCTTGGCGTAATCCGGCACGACATTCGGTGCACGGCCACCGGTGATGGTGCCGATGTTGATGGTGCTTTCGCCTAACATCGGGTCACTCGGCAGCGGCATACGGCGGATATCCTGTAGGACATCGAGTAACTTGTCGATGGCCGATTCGCCCAGTTCCGGGTAAGCCGAGTGGGACATGCGCCCACGGCCCACCAGTTCGATGCGCATGGCGCCCTTTGACCCGAGCGCCAGTTGATTCTCGGTAGGCTCGCCATTGATCAGATACTTCGATCCGCGCCCGTTCTTCGCCGCATGATAGGCGCCGGCGCTGTTGCGCTCTTCGCCCACCACCAGCAGGAAGCCGAGGTTGCGCGTACCAGCGGCCAGAAGAGCTTCGATGGCCTTGATCATGCTGGCCTGAATGCCCTTGGTATCGCAGGCGCCGCGTCCCCAGATATAGGTGTCGTCCTCGCGGGAGGGGAAGAACGGCGGTACGGTGTCGATGTGCGTGGAAAACGTTACGGTGGGGGTGCCCCAGGTGGCCAGCAGGTTGAAGCGGTTCGGCTCCACTTCCATGGTTTCGAAAGTCCCGCCGTATTGCTCGCAGAGGGGTTTCAGATACGACGCCCAGTATTCCCCAACCGCCAGTTCATTGCCGGTGATGGACTCAATGTCCACAAGCGTGCGAGTAAGTTCGAAAACGTGCATATACCCTATTTGCGAATAGATGGGTCCGGAAAGGCAAGCAGGAGGGGAGGAATAAAGAGGGCGCAGGAAGGCGAACAGGTTCTGCTCCTCGATAGCGCTCCACCCTGAACACAATGTCCGGAGTGACAGTGGCCGGGATTTAGCCCGAACCCCCAACCCTCCCAGGCGCACCTGGAAAGACTTCGGCGGAAAATAACGGCCCCTTTCGCTCGCGCCGGAATGAATCCAGCGCGCCTA
>JAEUQF010000405.1 GCA_016789745.1 Bryobacterales bacterium | reverse complement strand
CGCGGCCACCGCCAGCGCCACCGCCCCCGACACCACACTGCCATTCGCCGGCGCCGTCACGCCCACCGTTGGCGGAACCGTATCGCCCACAGCCGGCGGTGGCGGCGTCCCCTGCAACTCCGCGATGCTCACCACCCGGTTGTAAATCCGGACATCGTCCACCGTGCCATCGAAGAAGAACTCCGGCCGGCCATCCCCGTTGTCGTCCTCGGCCCCCACGATCACCGGACGCGCACTGTAGGCAACGTTCGCCGTTGCCATGGCGCTGCGCACCTCCACACCGCCCAGGTAAAGCCGCGCCGTCGTGCCCGACTTCGTCACCACAACATGACGCCAAAACCCCGCTGTGAATCCCCCCACCTGCATCGCTCCTGAGTAACTGCTGGTGTGGAACGTCAAACTGCCGTTGTGTAGGTAGAGCGCATACGAGTTATCCGAACCGGTTCCTGCCGGCTTCGACAACAACCTCTGCACACCCTGCGTCCGGTTCGCACGGAACCATAAGCTCAGCGTGAAATCGTTACCCCGAAGACTGGCGCTGTCCGGCGCAAAATAGTAGTCATTTACTCCATCCAATGACAATGCCGTTCCGCTGCGGCCTGCGGTCCAGGTTGCCCCGTTCCGCAGCGCTCCCTGGTTCCCATTCCCGGACGAGTCCGCACAAACCGTACCGCTGCCCTCGTCAAATTGCCAGTGCGCAACGGGCTTTTCCGCACACAGCCATCGGCACACCAGACACACCTGTATCGCACACCAGACTAATTTCATCTGCACCTCAGGCAACTCTGCAATCCTGTCGATTAGACACAGATTTGCCGGTCATGTAACACCGACTCTATAGATGCGGGTAAACTTATTCAGCGAATGCGTTACTGGTACAACTGTATTCGCTAAGTGAAACGCTTCTTACCCCAACTCCGCCACGTATACCTGGGGCCACCCGCTCCGGTCACTGGCGAATACCACCTTCGTCTCATCCCCAGAAAACGAGGGATGCGGATGCGTCCACTGCGGTCCGTATACGGTATCGGTGGCCACCTCCATCCAACTCAACGCCCCGCTCTTGGCCTCACTCCGCGCCCGCGCGAAATCCTCCGCCAGCGCATACCGGGAGGTCTTCCACTGCGATCCCTGGTTACTCGATTCCGACAAACACACGAGCCGCCGTTCCCCACTTGCCACATCCACCAGCCACAACCCCGCGTCCGGATGATTCGTATCGCACAACACTGCCGTCCCGGCCTTATTCGGCGTAATATGCCAGGCATTGAACCGGGCGATATCGGAGATCTCCCGCGTCACCCAGTTCATCCGCCGCAACGCAAACGGCCACACGGTGAAGACGACATCCCCAGTCCGGCCCAAGAATGTCTCATGCACCACGAACTCCTCGTTCCCATGCCAGTACAGACACTCCATCCCCGTCCCATCGCGCCGCACCCGGTGCATACGCGGCGCCGGATCCCCGGCAAACTCGATCCACTCCGGCTCTAACGGATGAAACTGCGGATGGATCACCGTCCGAGGAAACGCGATGAACCGCCACTCGCTCCCATCCACACGTCCCGCCACCAACCCACTCTCCGCGCCCTTCTTCGCCGCCGCCGTCAGCCACTCCCCATCGCAACTCAGCGAACACTCGCCTAACTGCCCGTCGGCAAACTCCACCACCACCCGCTCTTCGAGCGTCCGGCGGTCCAGCGCCACAATCGTGCCGCGCCGCACGTAATAAATCACCGCGCCGTCCGGCCCATACGCCGCCGAAAACGGATGAATCCCCGCGGCATCGGTCAACTGCCGGATCTCCCCATCCGGAAACCCCGCCTCATACAACTGGGCGCTCCCGCTCCGGTACGACGTAAACAGCAACTCCCGCCCATCCGGCGAAAAGCTGCTCTGGAGGAAATACGTGGCGTGATTGATGCACGGCGCCGACGTCATCTGGTGCACCGGGACCCCGGTTGCGGGGTCACGATACGTCGTATGCTCGCTCGGAAACATACTGCCCACACCGCTCATTGCACCTTCTTCTTGCCCAACCCGAACACCAGGATATGCTGCCGCGGCAGAGGATCCATCACCTTCTCCAGCCGGAACCCCTCGGCCTCTATCTCCACCTTCGCCTCTTCCACCGTCATTTTGTGTTCCAGGCGGATGGGCACGTCCGGGTCTTCCTTGCGAAACTCCAACAACACCATCCGCCCGTCCGGCTTCAGTGCCGCCCGCATCTTTCGCAGCATCTCCTGCGGCTTTGAAAACTCGTGGTACACATCCACCATCAGGATCAGATCGAGCGAGCCGTCCGGCAGCTTCGGATCGTCCTCGCTGGACAGCACCGGCACGACGTTCGTCAACCCTTCGCGCGCCACGTTCTTCTTCAGCGCTTCCAGCATCTGCGGCTGAATGTCCACCGCGTATACCTTCCCCGTGGGACCCGTCAGCTTCGCCATGCGGCGCGTGAAGTATCCTGTCCCGGCGCCCACATCGGCAATCACCATCCCGGGCTTGATGCCGATTGCCTTCAATGCCTTCGCGGGCGCCTCTTCCTGCTCGCGTTCGGCCCGTTCCAGCCACGGCGCGCCGCCATACCCCATCACGTTGGCATACTCCCGCTGGCTTACGGGATGCTTCTGCTGTCCCCATAGGGGCGAATACAGTAGAACCAGTATCGGAATTGCCTTCAGTCGTTGCGCTATGCTAGTCAAACATTCCATAATGTAGCACTCCACTATGCTGTGTAACTCCCCGGCTCTTACCAGACGCCGCTGTTTGGCCCTGCTGGCGCCAGCAGCCCTCGCCCTGTCGGCCTGTAAAGGAAGAACCGCCGGCGCTGGCGTGATGACATTCAAAATGGGCGAACGGGCCTCGGTGGGCAAACTCATCTATACCGTCACCGAAACCGAATGGAAGCCCACGCTCGGCGACGGCGCCTCGGCCCGCGTCCCCGAACATCGCTTCCTGATGGTTCGGGTCAACATCACCAACTCCGGCGCCGAAGTGGTCCATGTCCCCCTCCTGGCCCTCTACAATGAGGGCGGCAAGGAATTCCGCGAACTCGACAACGGAGAACAGGTCTCGGGCTGGCTCGGCCTGCTCCGCCGCGTCTCTCCCGCCGAAACCCTCCAGGGCGCTATGCTGTTTGATGTACCGCCTGCCGCCTATAGACTACAAATCACCGACGGCGGCGACCTGGAGAATGAAGCCATCTCCTATGTCGAAATCCCGCTCCAGATGGAAGCCGACCCGGTCCTGGCCGAACCACCCGCCTTGCCTAAGTCCAATTAGCTTCTTCCTGTTCTGCGCGGGTGTGGTCCTCACCCTGCCCGCGCACAGCCAGTCGCCCAAACTCGAGATCATCAACCCCTCCTTTTCCCAGATGGAAGACGGCACCCCCATCCGCGGTGCCATCGATTACACCGGCGGCGAGCGCCTCTTCTTCCGCGCCCAACTCGCGGGCTACCAGCCCCTCAAAGACCACATCTCGCTCAACTGGAGCGTCGAAGCCATCGATGACAAGGGCGTCCCGCTCGCCAAACCCGGCGCGCAGTCGGTAACCGCCGAACTTACCCCCGAAGACAAGGATTGGAAGCCCATCCTCCGCTACGAGTTCGAAATCCCCAACACAGCCGTGTGTTCGAAGTGCGAGGTCCGCGTGAGCGCCACCGACGCTAACTCCAAACAGAAGGCCGAAAAGCGCTTCCCTTTCTCTGTCCACAGCCTCGCCGTCGAACCAAGCCCCACCCTCGTCATCCGCAACTTTCGCTTTCTGCGCGCCGAAGACGACACCAAAGCCCTCAACCCGCCCGCCTACCGCCCCGGCGACAACCTCTGGGCGCGCTTCGAGATTGTCGGCTTTCAGTACGGCCCGGAAAACCGCATCGCCGTCGAATACGGCCTGCAGGTCTTCCGGCCCTCCGGCAAGCTGCTCTATGAGGAGCCCAAGGCCGCCTCCGCCGAAGAGAGCTCCTTCTATCCGAAACGCTACGTTCCCGGCGTGCTGAACCTTCGCCTCCAGGGCCTGCCCCCCGGCGAGTACCCCATCACCGTCAAAGTCAAGGACGTCATCGGCAACCAGGAATACGAAGCCAAATTCCCCTTCCGTGTGGAGTAACGTTTGAGCTGGTCCCATACCATCCACGGCATCACCTACAAGTTCGAGACCCTCCGCGAACTGCTCGCCAAAGCCACCC
Source organism: Bryobacterales bacterium (assembly GCA_016789745.1). Lineage (GTDB taxonomy): Bacteria > Acidobacteriota > Terriglobia > Bryobacterales > Bryobacteraceae > CADEFT01. The sequence goes on along the minus strand of JAEUQF010000405.1, from coordinate 13,197 downwards.
CCGAACGCTCCGGCGATCAACTGGCCGGTATCGCCGCCACCTCCCGCGTCGAACGTGTCGCCGCCCAACGCGCGCTCGCCGACCTTCCCCTTCGCCACTTCCTCACCGAAGCCGTCATTCCTTACGAATCCGACGAAGTCACCCGCCTTATCCTGGACCGCCACAACCCCAAGGCCTTCGCCCCCATCGCGTCCCTCACCGTAGGCGAGTTCCGCGAATACCTTCTGTCCCCGGAAGCCGACCTCACCGCCATCGCCCCCGGTATCACTCCGGAAATGGCCGCTGCCGTCTCGAAATTGATGCGGGTGCAGGATCTCGTCACGGTCGCCGCCCGCTGCCGCGTCGTCACCCGCTTCCGCAACACCATCGGCCTGCCCCACCGCTTCTCCACCCGCCTGCAACCCAATCACCCCACCGACGACCCCGCCGGCATCGCAGCCTCCATCGTCGACGGCCTCCTCTACGGCAGCGGCGATGCCGTCATCGGCATCAATCCCGCCTCCGACAGCCCCGCCTCCGTCCGCGCCCTGCTGGAGTTGATCGAGGCCATCCGCCTCCGTTACGACGCACCGGTGCAAAGCTGCGTGCTGGCCCACATCACGACACAATTGCGGGCTCTGGAGCAAGGCGCCCCCGTCGACCTCCTGTTCCAGTCCATCGCCGGTACCGAAGCCGCCAACGCCAGCTTCGGCGTCAACCTCGCCCTGCTCCGCGAAGCCCTTCACGCCGGCCGGTCCCTACACCGCGGCTCCATCGGCGATAACGTCCTGTATTTCGAAACCGGCCAGGGCAGCGCGCTATCGGCCAACGCCCACCACGGCGTCGACCAGCAGACCTGCGAGGCCCGCTCCTATGCCGTCGCCCGCGAGTTCGCCCCGCTGCTGGTCAATACCGTGGTTGGCTTCATCGGCCCCGAATACCTCTACAACGGCAAGCAGATCCTCCGCGCCGGCCTCGAAGATCACTTCTGCGGCAAAATGCTGGGCTTGCCCATGGGCTGCGACATCTGCTACACCAATCACGCCGAAGCAGACTCGGACGACATGGACGCCCTGCTTACCCTGCTGGCCGCCGCCGGCTGCACCTACATCATGGGCGTCCCGGGCAGTGACGACATCATGCTCGCCTACCAGAGCACCAGTTTCCACGACGCCCTCTACATCCGCGACATCCTCGGCAAACGCCCCGCGCCCGAATTCGAGGCCTGGCTCGAGCGCACCGGCATCGTCGATGCCCTCGGCCGCCTCAACCCCGCCCGGGCCCTCCCCGGCGGCATGCCCGCCCTGCTGGAGGCCAACACCTGAGTGCCCGTCCAAGACCGCTGGTCCCAACTTCGCCGCTTTACCCCCGCCCGCATCGCCCTCGGTGCCATCGGCCACGCTCTGCCCACACCGCAAGTCCTCGACCTCCAACAGGCCCACGCCGAGGCCAAGGATGCCCTGTATACCCCGTTGGAAGATGCGTCGATCCAAGCCGAACTCGCCCTGCTCGGCATAGCCAGCCTCACACTCGAAAGCGCGGCCCCGGACCGCGATACCTACCTCAAGCGCCCCGACCTTGGCCGCATCCTGGCAACCCCGCATCCGGAACTCCCCAGCACCGACATCGCCCTCGTGATCGCTGATGGGTTGTCGCCGCTGGCCGTTAACCGCCACGCCATCCCGCTGCTCAACGCCATGCTTCCCCTGCTGCCAACCGCCATCAGCCCCGTCGTCCTCGTCAAACAGGGCCGCGTCGCCATCGCGGATGAAATCGGCTTTCTCCTGAAAGCCCGCCTCTCCGCGATCCTCATCGGCGAACGCCCCGGCCTGAGTTCCCCCGACTCGCTTGGCGTATACATCACCTACTCACCGCGCCCCGGCCGCACCGACGCCGAACGCAACTGCATCTCCAACATTCGCCACGACGGCCTCAGCTACGAATCGGCGGCCCGCCGTATTGCCTACCTCATCCGCGAAGCTCTCCATCGCCAACTCACCGGGGTCCACCTCAAGGACGAATCCGAAACCCTGGCCATCCCCTCGACATCCAATTGATCGTGCCTTCCCTGCCCGTTGCTGTTCTGTCCGTAATCTCTCTCAACATCGCGTCCCAACCCGACGCCGCCAGCGTCGCCAAAGAGCTCCAGCCCGGTGGTAAAGCCGCCGGGGCGGACGTATACCTGCTCCAGGAAGTCTACAAGCCCGCTACCGGCCCCAGCCTTGCCGATACACTCGCCCAACAACTCGGCATGCATGCCTTCTTCACCCCCTCCAACCCCGGCCCGCTGGGATCGCAGATCGGCATTGCCATCCTCAGCCGCTACCCGCTCCAGGACCCGCGCGTCCTGGACCTGCCCCGCTGCGACCTGCGCTTCCGCAGCCGCACCCGGGTTGCCCAGAAAGCCATCGCCAAAACGCCCAACGGCCATGTCACCGTCTACAATCTGCACCTCGATACCCGCGTCAACCTGGACGAGCGCCTCAACCAGCTCAGGCCCGTCCTCACCGACGCGCAATCCACCCGCACCCCGGTCCTGATCGGCGGAGACTTCAACACCAACCCCCTCCACTGGGTGGGTAATGTTGTTCCCTTCCCCGGCACCACCCAGGCCAAAGGCACCCACGAATATATGCGCCGGCTTGGCTTTCGCAGCGCCCTCCCGTTGGGCACCGTGACCCACGACCTCCCGGGCTTTCAACTCGACTGGGTCTTTGTCAAAGGCCTGAACGTCAGAGCTGCTAACGTCGCCCCACTCCCGATTTCCGACCATCACGTCGTCCGAGTACAGCTAAGCAGCATTTGACGAAGGGAGGCGGAACATGAAACGATTTTGGTTACGGAGCCATGGTAATCTCACGCGCTTGTTCCCGTGTGTTTGCGCTGCTGACGGCGGCGAGTATGGTGATGCCGATTGGCGCGCAGGCGCCGAACTTCAAGCCGCAGCAGCGGCGGTGGTGGGCGATACAGCCGGTGACGGCGCCGACAGTGCCGGTGTTGGATGATGCCGGCAAGCAGTGGGCGAAAAACGAGATTGATCATTTCGTTTACGGCAAGCTGCAGGCGAAGGGGATACGGCCGAGCGCGCTGGCGGACCGGCAGACCTATCTACGGCGGGTGACGCTGGATTTGACCGGTGTGCCGCCGACGGCGGACGAGGCACAGGCGTATCTGAGTGATACGCGGCCTGGCGCTGAGGAGCGGCTGGTGGACCGGCTGCTGGCGACGACGCGCTATGGCGAGCGTTGGGGACGGCACTGGCTCGACGTGGTCCGTTATGCCGATTCGGATGGCTTCAAGCAGGACGATACGCGGCCGAACATGTGGCGGTATCGCGACTGGGTGATCCAGAGCTTCAACGATGACAAGCCGTACGACCGGTTTGTGAAAGAGCAGATAGCCGCCGACGAATTGTATCCCGGAGATACCAAGGCCATCACGGGATTAGGCTTTCTGCGGTTGTTTGAAGATGAGTTCAACCAGGCAAACATTCCGCTGCGGCGGCAGGAGCTGTTGAATGATCTGACCGACAACACGTCGTACGCGCTGTTAGGAATCACGATGGCGTGCGCGCGGTGTCATGACCACAAGTTCGATCCGCTGCTGCACAAGGATTACTACCGGCTGCAGAGTTTCTTTTCGAACATCAAGATTGACGATGAGGCGACGACGGCGGCTCCGGAGAAGGTAGCGGCGTACAACGCCCAGATGGCGAAGTATCGCGCGGCGGCCAAGCCGGTGCTGGATGAGATGGAGGCGCTGTTGGAGGCGCCGCGGGCGAAGTACCGGAAGGAATATACGGAGCGGTTTCCGGAAGAAGTGCAGCGGGTGATCCTGATGCCGGCGCAGCAGCGCACGCAGATGGACTGGCAGATTTACCACAAGGCGATCACGCAGGTGATTGTTCCGGATGACAGCGTGATGGCGAGGAAAGGCGACGCGGCGGCGAAGGCGAAGTACAAGGAATTGGAAGCGCAGTTGAAGCCGTTCGAGCATCTGAAGCCGGAGCCGCTGCCGAACATCCAGATCATGCGCGATCAGGCGGTGGAGGCGCCGCCGACGCATGTGCTGCGGGCAGGTGCCATTGACGCCAAGTTGGAAGAAGTGGAGCCGGGGTTCTTGAGCATATTGGATCCGGCGCCGGCGAAGGTGACGCCGCGGCCGGACTTGGGATCGAGCGGGCGGCGGACGGCGCTGGCGAATTGGGTGGCGGATGCGAAGAATCCGCTGTCGACGCGGGTGATTGTGAACCGTGTGTGGCATTACCATTTCGGGCGCGGGATTGTGGGAACGCCGAATGATTTCGGGTTGATGGGCGAGCGGCCGACGAATACGGAGTTGCTGGACTGGCTGACGTCGACGTTTACAGGCGCCGATGGGTGGAGCTTGAAGAAGCTGCACCGGCGGATTGTGTTGAGCGCGACCTACCGGCAGTCGTCGGATTACCGGGCGGAGGCGGCGGAGCAGGATTCGGATAACAAGCTGCTGTGGCGGTATCCGCGGCGGCGTTTGGAGGCGGAGTCGATCCGGGATTCCATGCTGGCGGTAAGCGGGCTGATGAATCCGAAGATGGGCGGGCCGGGCGTGTTTCCGAAGGTTCCTAAGGGCACGGAGATTCAGGAAGGGCGGCACTGGAAGGCGTCGCGCGGGCCGGAGGATGAGTACCGGGCGAGTGTGTATATCTTCGCGCGGCGGCTGGTGCGGTATCCGATGCTACAGGCCTTCGATCAGCCGTTGGCCATTGATAGCTGCGGGCGGCGGCAGGAGACGGTGACGCCGGACCAGGCATTGGAGATGATGAACGGCGAGGCGGCGGCGGGCTTTGCGTCGGCTTTAGCGAAGCGGGTAGCGAATGATGAGGGTCAGACGCCGGAAGCGCTGGCCGAACGCGCGTTCCGGTTGGCCTTGGGTCGTGCGCCGACGGGGGCGGAGTTGGCGCGGACTAAGGAATACCTGGCCAAGGGCGGCAAGGATGCTGTGGAAGATGTGGCGTTGACGCTGCTGAGTTCGAGCGAGTTTTTGTATATCGACTGAGGCGAAGAAGGCCATGATGAACGAGATGCGGAATGCGATGACGCGGCGGGCTCTGTTGCGCGGCGCGGGCAGTGGGTTGGGCGCGATTGCGATGTCGGCGATGCTGGCCGAGTCCGGCTTTGCGGGCGTGGTGCATGACCCGACCATTGCAAAGAAGCCGCATCACGAGCCGAAGGCGAAGCGGGTGATCTTCCTGTTCATGGAAGGCGCGCCGAGCCACATTGATCTGTTCGATCCGAAGCCGAAGCTGAACGAGATGGCGGGGCAGCCGATGCCGGCGAGTTTCGGGCGTCCGATTACGGCGATGGGGACCGCGAACAACACGCTGATGGGGAGCCCGCGGCAGTGGAAGCAGCACGGCAAGTCGGGGATCTGGGTGAGCGAGCTGTATCCGCATATCGCCAAGCACGTGGATAAGCTGGCGGTGTTGCGTTCGTGCCAGTCGGATGGGTTGAACCATGCGGGCGGCGTGAGCCAGATGAACACGGGCGATATTCTGTCGGGCCGGCCGAGTCTGGGTGCGTGGGTGACGTACGGGTTGGGCACGGCCAACAAGGACCTGCCGACGTTCGTGAGCATGATCGACGAACGCGAGCCGTTCGGGAATGCGAAGAACTGGGGCTCGGGCTTTTTGCCGGCGGTGTACCAGGGTACGCTCTTCCGCCAGGGGCCGAATCCGATTCTGAACACGAAGCTGCGGGAAGGGATGACGGACGAGCGGCAGCGGGCGCAGATGCAGTTGCTGGAGGCGCAGAACCGGGAATACGCGCTCAGGCACGAGGATGATTCGACGCTGCAGGCGCGGATTCGGAGCTTTGAGCTGGCGTATGCGCTGCAGAAGTCGGGGCCGGAGGCGGTGGACCTGTCGAAGGAGACCGAGGAGACCAAGGAGTTGTACGGGTTGAATGATCCGGCGACGGCCGTGTATGGGCGCAATTGCCTGTTGGGCCGGCGGCTGTTGGAGCGCGGGGTGCGGTTCGTGGAGTTGTATTGCGGGTCGGGGAGCGGGTGGGACGCGCATAGCAACCTGGAAGGCAATCACAAGAAGTGGTGCAAGGCCTCGGATAAGCCGGTTGCGGCGCTGTTGGAGGATCTGGAGCGGCGTGGGATGTTGGAGGACACGCTGGTGATCTGGGGCGGCGAGTTTGGACGGACGCCGTTTAATGAGAAGGGCGACGGGCGGGATCATAATCCCTGGGGCTTTACGATGTGGTTCGCGGGTGGTGGTGTGAAGGGCGGGCAGACGATCGGGGCTACGGACGATATTGGGTTACGGGCGATTGAACGGCACGCGCATGTGACGGATATCCATGCTTCGATTTTGTGGTTGTTGGGGCTGGATCATCTGCGGTTGACCTATATGCATAATGGACGGGCGGAGCGGCCTACCGGGGTGAAGGGCGAGCATATGGTGAAGGAGCTTTGGCAGGGATAGCTAAGAGCTTTCAGCTATCAGCTTTCAGCTTTGGCGATGGTTGTCCGGACGGTGAGCGGATGAATGGGGGAAGCACCTCGTGACTCGGCGGGGATTGCTGGCGGCGGCCTTTCAGGGAGCCGTGTCGGCACGGCCGGTGTTGGAGACGGGCGTGGCGGCGGCGACCAAGGATAAGCCGCAGAGTAAGCTTTGGTATGCGCGAGGGCATTGGTACGGGTGGCTGCCGGAGCGCGGGGGGAGTGCGGTTTGGCGGCGGGAGTCGGCGGGGCGGTGGGTACGGCAGGGCGGGCTGGATCTGGCGGGGTTGCCGGGGCAGGCGGATGTCCTCAAGGTCGATGAGGATCGAGTGGCGGCCGTGCTGGTGGAGCCGGGGCGATGGTCTGTCGTGCGGCTGCGTTGGCGGGGCGATGGGTATAGGGTGGACGGCGAGCCTTCGACATTCGCGGTGGATCCTGCTTTAGAGACGGCGACGCTGGCCCGGGATGCGCGCGGGCGATTGTGGGTGGCGTATAACAGCGGGTCAAGGATGTGGGTACGGGTGGGGGTTAGCGAACCGGTGGAGGTAACCGACCGGCCGGCGGGGGCGGATGATATCTGTGCGATTACGGTGATGCCGGGTGGGATTGGGGTGATCTGGTCGGACCAGGCGAATGATCGTGTCTGCTTCCGGACGCGGCGGGATGGGGCGGCGGTGGAGGAGTGGGGTTCGATAGAGGTGGTGCAGTCGGGCGGGCGGAATGCAGATGATCACCTGAACATTGCCGCGGCGGGGGATGGGCAGTTGTGGGTGGCGACGAAGAATTCCGTGGATGAGCAGGGGGCTCCGCAGCAGGTGTTGCGGGTGCGATCGGCGGCGGGAGCGTGGCGGAATCTGCCTTATGCGGTGTTGGAGAAGCACCGGTCGCCGACGCGTCCGATTGTGCAGTTGTCGGCGGATGGGCGGCGGGTGTGTCTGCTGCATACGGAGGCTCGCGAGGGGCGCAGTGTGATCGTGATGCGGTGGTTTGGGGTGGACAGGCTGGATGTTAGCGGTGCGGATTGGCCGGTGCGGATTGACGCCGGCTCGGGTGTGGCGGTGAATAATGTGACGGGTTGTAAGGGGCGGCTGCCGGTGGGGGTTGGCGGCGTGGTGTTGGCTTCGGATAACCAGGGGCGGGTTTACGAGGGCCGGCTGTAGGACAGGGTTGCGAAGTTTGCGCGCGTTTCCCGCTTCGAAGGCAGGAGACGATAACAAATGGCAACCGAAATTATGCTGGGGCCGTGGGATGCGGCAAAGGTGATCGACGAGGCGCAGCGGAAACCGCTGGCTACAGCGATGGGGGAGGAGGCGTGGGCCACCGTGAAGAAGGCCGCGGGGTTCACGCCGGCGGAGAAGCCGGAATCGGAGACGGCGCCGGGGTACTCGATTGCGGGGCGGGTGACGCGGGTGGTGAAGTCGGCGACGGGGACGGAGGTGGTGGCGACGTTCAGTGTGTTTGTGGATGGGAGGCTGTCGACAGTGCCTCTGGTGGAGGGGAAAGCTACGGCTTCGGGACGATGGGGGGCGGAGGATGCGTTGCGGGCGGTGACGGAGAGCCGGGTGCGGGCGTTGTTGGGGGTGATTCAGGCTGGGAGTGTGAAGCGCCAGGGATGATTCGAGAGCAGGGCCTGGGGGCCCTGCGCGGGTCTGGGGACCCGCCCTCCAACAGAGAGGGCGGGCCATTACAGCGGTTACTGACGGGGGGTGGAGTTGGGGGCGCCGGGGGTGGCGGCGGACATGGGGACAAAGTCGCCGGTGCCGTTGGGGTTGCGGCCGATAGAGACGTCCGTCGTTTGTGCGCCGAAGGTGACGGTGTCGATCAGCGTGGTGCCGTCCTTGGCGTAGATGCTGAGCGATTCGCCGTCGGCGCTGAGGCTCCAACTGGCGTGGCGCGGGCCCTGGGCGGGTTCGCTGTCGGCCATAAAGACCAGGTAGCCGCCCGCCGGGATGACGACGCCGGCGCCAACCTGCCATTTGGTGGGGTTATTGGGGTTGTCGGTGATGTACATGCCGCTCATGTCGATGGCTTCGGTGGTGGGGTTGTAGATCTCGAACCAATCTTCATAGGCGCCGGGTTCATCGGGGTCGGCGAAGATGGTGTCGTTGTCGGCCATGATCTCGTTGATGACGAGCGTGCCGGTGCTGGTGGGGGTGGACTTGGTGAGGGTGTTGGCAGCGTTGGGGGTGGGGGTGGTGGTGGTGTCCCAGTGGTTGCCATAAAGGCCGAGGCGGATCTGCGACTGGCCGGGCAAGGTGGCGGCGATGGTGGCCGTATCGAGAGCCGTGGATGAGGAGCCGAACAGGTAGAGTTTGGCGCCCGCCGCGGGGATGGCGAAGTTGGGGTTCACCTGGAGGAAGGCACCGTCGGCGAGGGTGACGTCGGCGGGAAGGGCGAACTTCGTAGGCTGGGCGGAGTCGTCGGTGAGATAGATACCGCTGAGGCTGACTGGGCCGGGGCCGGGGTTGTGGATCTCGATCCAGGGGTTGGCGTCGGTGGCGGCGATCTCGTTGATGCGGAGGTCAGCGGTGGAGGCCTGGTTGTTGAGGTAGTTCCGCATGTAGGTGTAGCGAGCCTGGACGAACTGGTTGACGCCGGGGATGGTGCCGACGGTGGTGTTAATGGCGGTTTCGAATTGGGCGGTGGTGTAGGCTTTGTTGGGGTCGGCCACAACGTGCTCGCGGATGAGGTTGGCGAGTTGGGTGGTGCGGGCGGTCATGGCTTCGGGATTGAAGCCGCCTTCGCGGAGGAAGCGCGCCAGGGCACGGAGGTAGACACGGCGGAATTCAGGGACAGCCCACAGTTTTGTCAGCAGGGGGCGGGCGTTGTTGGCGGCATTGTTGCCGCCCGCGCCGGGGCCGAGGGGGCCGCCGCCCGGGCCGGTGGTTGTAGTGGGAAGCCAGAAGGGGTCGGTTGTAGCGGGGGTGGCGAGGCGGGGCGTGCCATCGCCGGTGATGCCGAAGGTCTCGTTGTTATCCCACTGGATGTGGACGAATCTGCCGTCGAGCGTACGGTCGTAGAGGTAGTATTCCCCGCCGGTGCCGAGGTAGGAATCGAGATTGACGACGAGGTTATTGGCAGCCATGCCGGTGAGCCAGTTTTCGATGTCGGCGATGGCTTCGAACTTAGTGGGGAACTCCTCGGCGGGGCTGTTGTTGAGGATATCGAGGAAGTTGATGAGGCGGGAGTAGTCGTTGGCGGTTTCGTTGGTCTTGAGGAGATAGACGTTTTCGTAGGCGGACTGGCTGGAGCCGAGCCAGGCGAGGGTGGGATGGGAGGTGGCCCGCATCTGCTCTTCGGCCTCGTAGAGGTTGCCGTCTTCGGAGCTGCCCCAGCGCGATTGCATCATGGTTTTGTCGGGCTGTTCGACGGCGAGGTAGAGGCCGTAGAAGGCGTCATCGACATAGAGGCGGACGTAGACCGAGCGGAGGGCGGCGACGTACTTGCCGGCCATGTCATGCAGCAGTTTTTCGCGCAGGAAGTCGGGCTGGAGGTCGAAGTTGTTGAGGTTGAGCTTTTTGAGCCCCATGAATGTGGCGTCGTCGACATACTCATTGAAGTCAAGTTTGAAGGGCTTTTTGATGCCGTTGCGCTGGGCGGAGGAATTGCCTTTGAAGCGACAGCCGATTTGGGGGAGGTCGACATCGCCGGACTTGAAGCGGCAGGGGAAGTAGGGATCTTCGGCGGTCTGGTGGGCGCGGAGGAGGGTGTTGTACCAGCCGGGGTCTTCGAAATAGAGGCGAATTTCGCGGACCTGGGAATCGTCAAAGAATGCGGCAGCCGGATCGGTGGAGGTGTTCTGGGCGGCCGCCGTTACCAGGGTGAGGAACAGGGCGGCGAGGCCGCGGCGGGCGATCGATATGGGTGACATCACTTTTATTAACGCACTTGAAACGGAACGTGTTGCCGGATGGGGCGGATCCTTAACAAAGCTTTACCCCCGTGTAAATAGCGTGGCTTAGCGAATGGGGTGGCGCTGGAGGACGCGGCGGACGGCATCGACGTCAATGGCGTCGACAGTACGTTTGCGGGAGGTGATTGTGGTGGCCTGGAGGAGGGAGTTGTAGATGGCCTCTTCGGCGGCTTCGAGGGCGGCTTGGAATAGCGGGGAGATGCTGTCGTTGGAGAGGGGCGGCGCAGTGAGAGGGGCGGTGGAGAAGGCGATTCCGAAGTCGCCGCTGCCGTTGGAATAGGAGGAGCCGGTGCGGGCCATGCCGAAGACGGCGCGGGCGGCGAGGCGTTCGCATTGGCGGCCGGAGAGCGGGGCGTCGGTGGCGACGACGAGCATGCAGGAGCCATCGGCGGCGGCCGGGGCGTAGGCGTAGCGGCCGAGTTCCTTGCCGACGGGCGCACCGCCCATGGAGAGGACGCCGCCGAAGTTGGACTGGACGAGGACGCCGAGGGTGTAGCCGCCGTACTGTTGGGGCAAGCGGCGGGAGGAGGTACCGATGCCGCCTTTCCAGCCGTAGCAGACGGTGCCGGTGCCGGCTCCTACGCTGCCTTCGGGGACGGGGCCGGATTTGGCTTCCTGGATGGCGCGGACCACGTGCGAGGGGCGGACATGAAGGCCGCGGATGTCATTGAGGCCGCCGTCGTTGGTTTCGCCGACGAGGGCGTTGACGCTTTGGACCTGTTCGTTGCCGGGTTGGGCGAGGGTCCACTGGATGACGCCTTCCATGCCGGCGGCGACGCTGAGCGTGTTGGTGAGGATGACGGGCGTTTCGATGGTGCCGAGTTCGTGGACCTGGGTGGAGCCGGCAAGTTTGCCGAAGGCGTTGCCGACGAAAACGCCGCCGGAGACTTTGGTTTGGAAGAGATTGCCGGGGTGGGGGCGGATGGCGGTGACGCCGGTGCGGATGTGGTCGCCTTCGATGAGGGTGACGTGGCCCACCAGGACTCCGTTGATGTCGGTGATGGCGTTGTTGGGGCCGACGGGGAAGACGCCGGGGGCGAGGCCGAGGTCACGGGCACGCGGGCGCTTCGCTTGCGTTTGTGCGGCGGCGAGAGGGGCGAGGGCGGCGAGGAGCGCGCGGCGGGTGAGTCTCATTTCTTCGAAGGCTTGTAGCCTTGCCAGATATACTCTAGCGCGTTGGGGAGGGTTTGGGCCTTCACCGTGCGGTCGGTATGGCCGGCATTGCGGGCGAAGACGAATTGATACTTGTAGCCCTTTTCGGCGAGGACTTTGGCCATGCGCTCATTGGCGAGGACCCAATCGTGATAGGCGTCGCGGGTGCTGAGGTTATCGCGGTCACTGATTTCCAGCCACAGACGGATGGGCTTGCGTGGGGTCTTGGGGATGAGATTTTCGTGGAATTCCCAGGCACCGTGCGGAGTTTCGGGATTATAGGGCCACTGTTGGTAGACGTAAGTGCCGGAATAAGTGAGGACGCGGCGATACCATTCCGGGTGATACCAGGCCATGATGAGGGCCGCGGAGCCGCCGGAACTGCCGCCCATGGTGGCGCGGCCGTTGGGGTCTTTGGTGAGCTTGACGTCGCACTTGGATTCGACCAGCGGGAGGACTTCGGTTTCGACGAACTCGGCGTATTTGCCGGACATGGTGTCGTATTCCAGGCCGCGCTGGCTGCCTTGGGCGTCGCCGCTGCCGTTGCCGATGGAGACGGCGACCTGGACGGGGACCCGCTTCTGGTGGATGAGATTGTCGAGGACGGTGAAGAGCAGACGATCCGGACCGTCGGCGCCAACGATAAACGGCGCGGCGGTGCCTGGTTGATACTGCTGCGGCACGTAGACAGCGAGTTTGCGCGTGTAGGGCGCGGGGTAGCTGTCAACGATCAGCTTCGTCGGATCGTTGGGATCGGGACGGCCAAAGGTGCCGGGCCGGCGGGCGATGCCGGGGTAGATCTTGCTGTCCTTGGAGTCCATGGTGAACTCGCAGATGCGGCCCTGGGGGACGCCGGGCTGGACTTGGCTGGCGGGGTCGGGGTTGTGGGTGGGACCGATGATGAAGTTGCCGTCCTTGTTGGCGGGGGGCACGATACCGTCGGGGAGTTCCTTGGCTTTGACGTAGCCGGGGGTATTGGGATCGCGGGTGGGCGGGGGAGTCCGCGGAGGCCGGGCCGGACGCGGGGGTTCGGTGGCGGTTTGCGCGGAAAGGAGAGAATAGGCGAACAAGACGGCGGTTAGAAATCGAACAGAGCGAGTCACAGCAGGCACCTTGGAGAGTATATACTAACGCCAAAAGGGATCTCGCTTTCCCACCAATCTGGTTTGCCCAAGGAGTCAACCAATGCTTCGCCTTTTTTTGGGGATTCTATGCACATTCGCGCCCGTGTACGGCCAATCGGCCACGGGAACGCTGGAAGGGCGCGTCACCGATGCGACCGGTGCTGTTATCAATCAAGCTAAAGTCACGATTCGGAATGCACGAACCAACGTGCAGCAGGAAGTGACGACAAATGAATCGGGGCTTTTCACGCAGCCGTACCTGGTGCCAGGCAGCTATGACGTGCTGGTGGAATCGACGGGATTCCGGCGGTATGAACAGAAGGGGATCGGCGTCCAAGTGCAGCAGACGGTGCGCGTGGATGTGCAGTTGGAAATTGGCGAGTTGAGCAACACAGTGGAGGTGCAGGCCAGCACCGCGCAGTTGTCGGTGAGCAACGCCACGATGTCCACCGTGATAGGGAACAAGGCGATTCAGGACCTGCCCTTGAATGGGCGAAACCCGTTCGCGCTGGCGACTTTGACGCCTGGGGTGGTGCCGAGCCC
>JAEUQF010000386.1 GCA_016789745.1 Bryobacterales bacterium | reverse complement strand
GACATCCTCCGCGAGACCCTGGCCCGCGTCGGGAAGTTCGAAGCTCCCGCCGAGATCCGCACCGTCACTGGCCCGGCCTACGAATACCGCAATCGCGTGCAGCTGCACGTGGATAAGCGCAAGATCGGCTACCACAAGCTGGGCTCCAACCAACTGCTGGAGATCGACCAGTGCCCCATCAGTTCGCCGAAGATTCAGGACACCATCCGCATCCTGCGCCAGATGGCGCGCGAACGCCGCTGGCCCAACTTCCTCAAGTCCATCGAGATCTTCACCAACGAAACAGAAGTGCAGGTGAATGTGCTGGAGTCCACCCTGCCGGTGGCGCAGCGATTCTTCGATTGGTGCGCCGAGGCTATCCCCGGCTATGCGCCGGGCGTACTGCACTACAAGACCGCGGGGCATAGCTTCCGCGTCAGCCACGACGCGTTTTTCCAAGTGAACCGGTTCCTTGTCGACGACCTGACCAACCTCGTCCTGGAAGGTGCCGAAGGGGAATCGGCCATTGATCTCTACTCCGGGGTCGGCCTGTTCACCGTCCCGCTGGGGAAGCGATTTGCCAAGGTCACAGCCGTCGAAACCGGTTCCGCCGCCGTCCGCGATGCCCGCTACAACGCCGAACTGGCCGGTGTCCGCGTCGACGCCCTGCAAATGCAGTCCGAAGCCTATCTCGCCGGGGACGAAGCCAAGGCCGACTTCGTTGTCGCCGACCCGCCGCGCGCGGGGCTCGGCAAACAGGTGGTGGAAGCCCTATGTAAGGCCGCACCGCAACGGCTGCACATCGTCAGTTGCGACCCTGCCACGCTAGCCCGCGACTTGGTGCGCCTGCTGCAGGATTACGAACTGGAAAGCCTGACCATGGTCGACCTGTTCCCCCAGACCTTCCATCTGGAGACGGTGGCCAAGCTGCGTCACAAGTAATCGTAGAAGCGCTTCTTCAGCCGCTCGAACACAATCACGCCGATCACGAACGACAGCAGCGACACCACCAGCAGGTTGAAAAGGATAGAGCCCACCGGTGCCTGGCCTTCCAGCAGTACATTGCGGAACGCCAGCACCACCGCGGCAATCGGGTTGAACCGGTAGACGTCGTGATACTGCTGCGGAATGCTCTTGAACGAGTAAAAAATCGGCACCAGCCAGAACAGCACCAGGTTCGCCGATTCCACCACGTAGCGCGTGTCCCGGATGTACACGTCAATCGCCGAGAACGCCAATGCCAGTCCGATCACGAACAGAATCTCCAGCGCTACCAGCACCGGTATGTACAGCCAGTAGATATTGATGCCTTTGCCGAACGCCAGCGTCATCCCCAACAGCAGCATCAACTGAATCAGGAAGTGCACGCAGTTGCCCAGCACCACCGTCACCGGCACAATCTCCCGCGGGAACCGTGTGCGCTTGATCAGCGAGGCATTGTCGATGAGCGCCGTCGTCGACGTCGCCCAGGCCAGCGTGAAGAAGTTGAACGGAATCAACCCGCACAGCACGAACAGCGGAAAGTTCGGCTCATTGCTGGGGAAGATGCGCGTGAACACGAACGTGAGCAGGCTCATCATGATTAGCGGATTCGCCAACGACCAGCCCACGCCCAGCGACATGTTCCGGTACCGCACACGGAAATCCTTCATCAACAGCGTGCGCAGGGCAAAGGTGAACTCCCCTTCCCAGCGCTGTACTAGCGTTCCATTCATATAAACAGCAAATCCTTATTCTACCCGGCCACCCGCTCAAAGAACCGCAGACTGCGTTGCGCGCAGCGGGACCAGCGATACTGATCGGCGCGCTCCCGCCCGCGGATGCCAAGGTCTTCGCGCCGTTCCGGCGACGTCAACAGCCGCTCCAACGCGCGGCGAATCTCATTCACACTCAGCGGATCCACAAGCTCCGCGCCATTCTTCGCAATCTCCGGCAGTGCCGACACGTTCGACGTCAACACCGGCACACCCGCCGCCATCGCCTGTGCCACCGGAAAGCCGAAGCCTTCATACAGGGAAGGGTAGGCGAACAGCAGCGCGCCCGCTGTTAACGCCGGCAGAAACGCCTCCGGCACATAGCCCAACGTACGCACACCCGACGCGCCCGCGTTCAATCGCTTCGCCGTCTCCGGCGCCCAACCCACCGGACCCGCAATGATCAACTCAAACTCCGCCCGCAGGTCCGGATGCATTCCCAACCACGCATCCAGCAGCCGGTCCAGATTCTTGCGCGGCTCAATGGTGCCGACAAAAAGCACATACGGCCGGCTCAGATTCAAATCTTCACGCACCGCATGCACCGCATCCACCGGTACGCGGAAGTATTCTTCCGGCACGCCGGAATAGATGGTCTCAATGCGATCCTCATCAATCCCCAACTGTTCGATGGCATCCTGCCGCGTGGCTTCACTCACCGCAATCAGCCCATCGGCACGCTGCAGAATACGCTCGGCGAATCGCTGATCCGCCTTCACGTTCGCCGCCGTATGCAACTCGGGCATCTTCCAGCAAGTCAGGTCATGCACGGTAGCCGTCAACTTCGCCTTCGAGGGCGCATGATGAATCTGGTTCGACGCATGGAACACGTCCGCCTTGCCGATCTCCCAATCCAGCACCGCCCGACCGCCATAGTTGGCGGCGAACAGTGCCGCCAGCCGTGGATACGTCGCCCACTTCGCCAGCATGGATCCATCGTGATGCAGTTCCCGCGTGCGGCTGATGAACGGAAACGCAGCAACGGTGTCGCGTCGGCCGGCAGCCTCCCGCATCGCCCGCAGCCAGTAGTACGTGTAGCTTTTGATCCCGGCACTGCGCAGCAGTAGCGACGTTGCATCCACCACTATCCGCATCAGGGCTCCACCGCCATATTCGTGAACAGGTACTTGCCGCCGCTCCCCTTCACCAGGTGCAGCATCTCTTTCCCCACCAGCTTCTGAAACCTGGGCAACTCCGGACCCTCCAGCAACACATACCGCCGCCGGATATCCATCCACAAACGCTGAAACGCCGCATCGTCCAGGAACATGTTTGGTGCCCCTGGCGCATAGCTGCCGTATTCCAGATTGTTCACCCGCCCCCGCAGCAGCAGCGCGCGCGTGTCGGCATAGAAGAACACCGAAGAGAACGTGTAGTACTGGTTGTCGACGATCAACTCGCCCGGCGGCGCCTCGCGATAAGCCTTCGCCAGATCCCGCGATCCCAGATACGGATCAAACGCCACCAGTGCCAGCTTCGCGGCCAGGAAGAAGATCACCATCATGCCGGCGACACTCAGATAAGCACCCTCGTTCGTGCGAGACAGCATGGCTCCAAATGCGCCAACCAGGAATGCCACCGCCGCCAGAGCCAACGGTAATCGCAGATAGGCAAAGCTGCGCACGGTCAGGTCGCCCATGTGCCCTAACGACAGCGTGTAGGCCTCCGGATTCGAAGTCAGCGCCTGTGAAATGTCGCCAGGGGCGTCGACGCCGATGTTCGCCACCAACAGCCCAACGCACGCCAGCGCCGCGGCTAATGCCACTATGCCGGTCGCCACGCGCCCGCGCGACAGCCACCGCCCCTGCTCCGCCATGGCCGACCCTAACAACAGCGCCAGCGCCGGATAGCACGGCATCGAGTAGTACTCCTGCGTGGTGGAAAACGTGAAGAACACGAGCAGGAACCCCGCCCAGCACACCGCCAGCAGACGCGTGCGCCCAGCCCGATCGACCGGCCGATACCGCAGCGTCGAAAGGGCAGGGAAGTACGCACTCCACGGAAACAGCCACAGCAAGTGAAACAACCAGAAGGCCGCGCGAGGCACTGTGTTGTAATCCCGCGGGTGTCGCATGTTCAAAAACCGGAACACATGCTCATTCAGAAAGTAGAACCAAAAGAAGCCGTGGTACTTGCCGGGCTCTGACTTCATCGTCCAGTCGAAATACGGCGGACTCGCCAGCGTCGCCAGAACATGCCACGGTGCGGCAATCAACAGCATCAGCGCGATGCCGCTAAGCGGCTTCAACCGCCGCCAGTCACCTCTTGCTATCGCCAGGTAAATCACAGCCGCAGCCACCGGGAACAGCGCCGCGATCAGCCCCTTCAACAGCAGCCCAATGCCGATGGACGCCCACATCAGCAACGGCCACAGCCATCCGCCCTCTTCCAGTGCACGCAGAAACGCCCACATCGCCAAGGTGATCGTAAGCGTAAGAATTGCGTCCGGAATCTGGATACGCGTAAACAGCCAAAGCCCGATACAAGTGCCGATCACCAGTCCCGCATACCGCCCGGCGCGCTCCCCGAACGCCCACTCGCCGAACAGCATCGTTACCCAAACCAGCGCCAGCACCCCCAACGCCAGCGGAATGCGGGCCGCCCAGTCCGACACACCAAACACCGCGTAGCTAGAAGCCATCAGCCAATAGATCACCGGCGACTTCTCCAGATACGCAATCCCATTGAGCCGGGCCGTAACCCAATCGCCGGATTCCAGCATGTTCCGCGCAATCTGCGCCTGCACGGCGTCCACGTCGTCCATCAGATTCGGCGGGCTGATGACACCGACCAGATACACCGCCGCCGCAAACAACAGCACCGTCAGCCGCGATTGCCGGACCATGCCAAGTGCTCCCTTCCGGAATCCGCGCCCGTCTCCATCTTCCAATGCCGCATCCACAGAAATAGAATCAACAAGCCCCACAGATGGTAGCCGTAGTTGGCCCGCCGCGCGAAATGATCGTCCATCATGCGCCGCAGCGGCTCCCATTGGAACAGGCCTGTCTGGCGTACGTTCTGCTCGGTCAGTACATCCGTCAACAATGGCTTCAACACCGACCGGAACCAGTGATGCGTGGGGATGTCGAAGCCTTCCTTCTTGCGTCCCAGAATCGATGGCGGCAGCTTGTCTCGCATCAGTTCCCGCAGCAGAAACTTCAACTCCGAACCCCGTATCTTCAAGTCCTCCGGCAACCCCGCGGCGAACTCGACAATGCGGTGATCCAGAAACGGCGGACGCACCTCCAACGAATGCGCCATGCTCATGCGGTCGCACTTGTTCAGAATGTCCTCCGGCAGATAACAAAGCTGATCCAGCCACAGGTACTGATTCAACGCACCTGTTGCCGCAGCCCCCGCCGGCAGCAACGCCTCCCACCTCACCGCAGGCGCTTGTGGATACAAAGCCTGCTTCGCACCATCGGCAAACGTGCCGTTCCAATACAGATGCGCCTGCACCGGCGATTGCAGCGATCCTTCGGTGAATCGCTTCATCTTGTATTCCAGGCTAATTTTTTCATCCGACGCCGGCAGCGCCCGCAGCATCGCCAGTCCTACCCGCCGCAACCCCGCCGGCACCGCACGAAACCAACCGGCATAGCGATCGGCCAGATAAGTATAGTAGCCCCCGAACAACTCATCCGCGCCTTCGCCGCTCAGCGCCACCTTCACATGACGCCTCGTCATCTTCGACAGAAACCACACCGGCAGGGCGCCCGCATCGGCACTGGGCTCATCGGAGTAATGCGCCAAACCTTCGATCGCCGCCGGCAAGTCGTGTTCGGGGTTAAGGTCGAACTCATGATGATCAGTGCCGTACTTCTGCGCCATCTCACGGAAGTAGGGGCTCTCATCAAACTTGCGCCCCAGGAACGACACCGAAAATGTCTTCAGCTTCGGCACCGTCTGCGCCGCGTAGTGCAGCACCGTGGAGGAATCCAGCCCGCCGCTGGCCCACACCCCCAACGGCACATCGGCGATCAGATGCTCCTTCACCGCATCCTGTAACAGCGTGTCCAACTCTGCCTTGGCATCGGCCACCGTCCGCGTCCGCGGTGCGAACGACAACTGCCAGTAAGGCTCCACCCGCGTCCGCCCGTCCTGCCACTCCATCCAACAGCCCGGACGTAGTTTCTCCACGCCTTCCACCAGCGTGTACGGATGCGGAATATAGTTCAGCGAAAGGTAGTAACTCAGCCCCGTTGCATCCACACGCCGGGCCACCCGCGGGTTCTCCAATATCGCCTTCAACTCGGAGCCAAACAGCACATCCCGGCCAGCCCGCGCAAAGTACAACGGCTTGATCCCCATCCGGTCCCGGACCAGCACCAGCCGCCGCCGCGATTCGCTCCACAGCGCCGCCGCGAACATGCCGCGCAGCTTTGGGAACGCTGCCGTATCCCACTGCCGGAAGGCTCGCAGCACTACCTCTGTATCGCACCGCGTGCGAAACCGCACGCCAAGGCCTTCCAACTCCTGCCGGATGGCAGCGTGGTTGTAAATCTCACCGTTAAAGACAATCGTCTGGTCGCGATCTTCGGTCGTGATGGGCTGCTCGCCGCCGGCAACGTCGATAATACTCAGCCGCACCGCACCCATCGACACGAGCGCCGAACGGTACACGGCCTGCTGATCGGGACCGCGATGCACGATCGTCTGGGTGAGTTGCTCAATGAGCCCGGCGGGGGCCGCAGAATCAAGGCTGGTGAAGCCGGCAATGCCGCACAAGGTAAGGTAATCCGGAGATAAGACTCATTGGTGAGTCTACCACGATGCGCTAGACTTACTGGTTAGAGGACAATTCCATGCTCCACCGACTGCGGATTCTGGTCTGCGGCCTCCTGCTCGCCAGCGGCTGCATCATGGCCCAAAGCAACGCCGACGACGATCGCATCTACGATCAGGTCCGGATGCGGCTTGCCAATCACCCCGATGTCAAAGGTGGCGCCATTGAAGTGGAAGTGAAGGATGGCGTCGTCACCCTGCAAGGCAAAGTGCGCACCGACAAGGCCAAGAGTAAGGCCGACGGCGCTGCCATGAAGGTGAAGGGCGTGAAGAAGGTCATCAACCAGTTGCAGGTCACCCCCGCCGCGTCATAACGTAGCACAAATGGCGAAATACGAAGTCACCAAGCTGGTAGAAGCCGCAAAGCTGAACAAGCGCACCGGCATTCCGCTGGTCGGACCGCCGACGACCATTCCCTACGGCGCCATCATCTCCGATGTGGAGGAAGACGGCGACGATTATAAGTTCTCGTACATGACCGAGCGCTACCAGGCGAGGCGCGACACCGTAGCTGGCGCCTTCCACCTGCTGCAAGGCGTGGCACCCTCCACGGCTCCGATGGCTCCGGTGCCGCCCCCGCCGTCGCCCGCGGCTGTCGCGGCGGCGCCTGCCCCCGTCGCCGATGATCGCCCTTTGCTCGACTTCCAATCACTGCGCGTCAAGGGCGCCGGCGCACTCTCCCGCGCCCGCGTTCCCGGCGGTTGGCTCGTCTCCACTGCCTACGCCGTAACGTTCGTGCCGGATCCCCAACACGAGTGGGACGGCGGCTCCGTCGCCTGATTCCTTGTCCGGCGGCGCGGACGCGCCGATTGCCGCCTGCTCCTGCGTCTTATAAAATCTAGGGCCAGGAGAGATGCGCGTGAAGGCAATCTGGGCAATGTCGGTTTCGCTACTTCCGCTGTTCGGCGCCGATTCCTCCTCCACACTGTTCGAAACGCAGGTCCGCCCCGTCCTCGCCAGCCAGTGCTACGGCTGCCACACCCATACAAAGATGGGCGGTCTGCGCCTGGACTCCCGTGACGCCGTTCTGAAAGGCGGCAACAGCGGCCCGGCGATCGTGCCCGGCGATCCGGACAACAGCCTCCTCATCCAAGCCGTTCGCCGCACCCACGCCAAGCTCAAAATGCCGCCCACGGCTAAGTTGGGCGATCGCGAAGTGCAGGGCCTGGAAGCCTGGGTGAAGGAAGGCGCCAAGTGGCCGGAAACACCCACCGCCGCCCCCCAGACCGCACACACCTTCTGGGCCTTCCAACCGGTCAGCAAGCCCGCCGCCCCGAATACCAGCGGCACAGCCATCGATCGCTTCGTCCGCGCCAAACTCGCCACCCAGGGCCTGCACCAAGTGAAGCCCGCCGACAAACGCACGCTGCTCCGCCGTGTCACCTTCGACCTCATCGGCCTGCCCCCCACGCCCGCCGAAGTGGATGCCTTCGTGGCCGACCACTCGCCGCAGGCTTTCGCCAAAGTCGTCGACCGCCTGCTCGCCTCGCCGCACTACGGCGAACGGTGGGGCCGCCACTGGCTGGATCTCGCGCGTTACTCCGATGGCGACCTCGGCGCCTCCCAGGACACGCCTTACCCCAACGCCTACCGCTACCGCGACTGGGTCATCCAAGCCTT
Source organism: Bryobacterales bacterium (assembly GCA_016789745.1). Lineage (GTDB taxonomy): Bacteria > Acidobacteriota > Terriglobia > Bryobacterales > Bryobacteraceae > CADEFT01. The sequence continues at coordinate 56,976 of JAEUQF010000386.1, read as the reverse complement.
CAACAACGACATGCCTTACGACACGTTCGTGAAGGCCCAACTCGCCGCTGATCTGCTGCCGGAAAAGGATCGCGAGAAGCTGCTGCCCGGCCTCGGCTTCTATGCCCTTGGTCCCGGCGATGATGATCGCGTCGACGTCACCGGACAGGTCTTTCTCGGCCTCACCGTAGGCTGCGCCAAGTGCCACGACCATAAGTACGACCCCATCCCCACCCGCGATTTCTATTCGCTCTTCGGCGTCTTCCAAAGCAGTGAGAAGCACGAGTTCCCCCTCGCACCGCAGTCCGTCGTCGATGCCCGCAAAGCCCACCAGGACCGCATCCAGAAGCAGAAGTACGCCATCGAAGACTTCGTCAACAAGCACAACACCGAACTCAGCGAGATCCTGGTACACAAGACCTCGCGCTACATGATGGCCGCCTGGGAGCACATCACGGCGAAGGCTGATCCCGTCGCACTCGCTGCACACCACAAGCTGGATGAAGTCATCATTCGCCGCATGGCCGCCTACTTGCAGGCCACGGGGCGCGATCACAAGTTCCTGGAACCCATCGACCAGGCGCTGGCCCGCAAAGCGCCCCGGGAAGAAATGCAGAAGGCCGCCGACAACTTCCAGAGGTTTCTCGAAGAGATCTTCGCCACCCGCCATGGCATGGAGGATCGCAACTACGTGAAATTGGGCGGCGCCGCTGGCGTGCGGGACGAATCCACGCGCCAATGGACCAACCTGGAATCGCTGCCCATCGAAAAATACTATGTCTGGCGTGACTTCGCTTCCGACCCCTACAAGAAAGACTTCTTCGACTTCAAAGGCGGCGTCTACTTCTTCGGGGCGAAGGATAAGGAAATCGATCGCTGGCTGGCGCCCGAATGGCGCGAGCATCTCGACAACCTGCGCGCGCAGTTGGCTCAACTCGAAAAGGACCTGCCCCCGCCGTATCCGTTCCTGCATACCTTGAAGGACCGCAAGAAGATCGAAGACGCCAAGATCCGCATTCGTGGCGATGCCGCCAACCTGGGCGAGGTGGCCCCGCGCCGTTTTCTGCAGGTGCTTTCCAAAGGTGAGCCGGCACCGTTCCAGCATGGCAGCGGCCGCCTGGAGTTGGCCGAACGCATCGCCAGCCGGGACAACCCGCTGTTCGCCCGCGTCATGGTGAACCGCATCTGGCAGCATCACTTCGGACAGGCGCTGGTGGGCACGCCATCGAACTTCGGCCAACTCGGTGACAAGCCGACCCACCCCGAGTTACTGGACTACCTCGCGGCGCGGTTCATCGAAAACGGCTGGTCCACAAAGTCACTGCATCGCGAGATCCTGCTGTCGGAAACCTACCAGCTCAGCTCCGCCATCGACGAAAAAGCCAACGCCGTCGACCCCGCCAACAAACTGCTATGGCGCGCCAACCTGCAAAAACGTCTGGACGCCGAATCGCTCCGCGACACGCTCTTGATGGTGGCCGGCAAGCTCGATCTCACCGCCGGCGGCCCGTCGGTGAAGCCCGCCGCCGATAACTATCGCCGCACCGTCTACACGCTGGTAAACCGCACCAAGCCGGACCCGGAACTGGCCATGTTCGATTTCCCGAATCCAAACTCCACCGCCGAACAGCGCATGGTGACGGTCGGCCCCATGGTGCGTCTCTACTTCATGAACAGCCCGTTCGTGGCCGAACAGGCGCAGGCCTTATCGGCACGGTTGGAGAAGCTCAGCGATGATCGGACACGCATCCGCGAGGCCTATCGCATCCTGTTCGCCCGTGAACCCGGCGATCCGGAAGTCGCCATCGGGATGGAGTATCTTACTGGGAAGGACCGCGCCTGGCCGCAGTATGTCCAAATGCTGCTGGCTTCGGCCGAATTCAGTTCACTGAACTGAGGAAGAGGGACGATGATGAATCGACGCGATGCCTTACGACACATGGGCGCCGGCTTCGGCATGCTGGGCTTGCGCAACGTGCTGCACGCCGTGCAGGACAACAATCCGATGGCCCCGCGCGCCCCGCACTTCCCCGCTAAGGCCAAGCGCGTCATCTTCCTGTTCCTGAACGGCGGCATGTCGCAGGTGGACACCTTCGACCCCAAACCCGCGCTCATCAAACACCACGGCGAGCCGATGCCCGGGCCGAAGATCAAGACCGATCGCGCCTCCGGCAACCTCATGCGGTCGCCCTTCGAGTTCAAGAAGCATGGCCAGAGCGGCATTGAAGTCAGCGACATCTTCCCGCGCGTGGCTTCGAAGATCGATGATATCTGCGTCATCCGGTCCATGTATTCCGATAACGGTAATCATGGCCCTTCGCTGCTGATGATGAATTGCGGCCACGGCCTCACAGGGCGGCCTTCGATGGGCTCGTGGCTCACTTACGGCCTGGGCACCATGAATCAGAATCTGCCCGGTTTCGTGGTGCTCTGCCCCGGCTTCCCCGTGCTGGGGGCGCAGTTGTGGAGTTCTACGTTCCTTCCCTCGGTGCACCAGGGCATTCACATTCCCAGCGGCGAGAAGGATCCGGCAAAGCTGGTCGCCAATATCCACAACAGTAAGTACTCGGCCCAGGAACAGGCCGAGCAGTTGAAGCTTCTGAATCGCCTCGACCGTGCCTATCTCGATCGCGTTGGTTCTCCCGAACTCGAAGCCGGCATCCAGACCATGGAAGTCGCCTATCGCATGCAGACCGAGGCGCCGGAGGTCTTCGACATCAGCAAGGAAAGCGAGGCCACCCGCGCCCGCTACGGCGATCATGACTTTGGCCGCGGCTGCCTGATGGCGTTGCGCCTGGCCGAACGCGGCGTCCGCATGACCCAGGTCTACTTCGGCAACTTCCAGCCCTGGGATAGCCACGACGATATCCGCATCCATGCCAAACTCGCGCAGGCCGCCGACGGGCCCATCGCCAGCCTCATCGAAGATCTGAAGCTGCGCGGCATGTTCGAAGACACCCTGCTCATCATCGGCAGCGAGTTCGGCCGCACCCCCATGATCCAGAACAGCGGTCTGGAGCGCGTCGGCAACGGCCGTGACCATAACGTGCATGGCTTCACCACCCTGCTCGCGGGCGGCGGCGTCAAGGGCGGCATCACCTACGGAGCCACCGATGAGTTCGGCTTCAAAGCCGCCGAAAAGCGCTGCCACGTGCATGATCTGCACGCCACCATCCTGCACCTGATGGGCATGGACCACCTGAAGCTCACCTATCGCTACAGCGGCCGTGACTTCCGTCTCACGGACGTTGCCGGCAATGTGGTGCACGACATCCTGGCGTGATTTCCTGCCAGGGCCTTACGATGCGTTACGGGGACTTCTGTGCCCTGGATGCGCTCAATCTGGAAGTCGCGCAAGGCGAGATCGTTGCCTTCCTTGGCCCGAACGGCGCAGGCAAGTCCACAACCCTCAAACTGCTTGCCGGCCTGCAACAGCCCACCTCCGGCACCGTGCGCGTGGCCGGCAAGAACCCGCGTGATGCCCGCTTCGATATTGGTGTGATGCCCGAGAACCTCGGCCTGTTCGAGGACCTCAGTGTCGAAGAGCATCTGGAACTGACGGCCGACATCTACGGCGCGCCCAAGGATCGCATCGGCCAGTTGCTGCGCGTGCTCAGCCTGGAGCGCGGCCGCCGCACCTTCGCCGCGCACTGTTCCCATGGCATGCGCAAGAAGACGTCATTCGCGATGGCGCTGCTGCACAATCCCCGCGTCGTGCTGCTGGATGAACCCTTCGAAGCCGTCGACCCCGTGAGCGCCCGCGTCATGTTCGAGATCCTCCAACGCGCCGCCCGCGAGCAGGGCATCACCGTCTTCCTGACCTCCCACATTCTGTCGATTGTGGAACGCCTGGCCGATCGTATCGCCATGGTTCGCGGCGGGCACCTGGTGCACATTGCCGAAGCCGGGATGCCCGCCGGCGACCTGGAGCGGCTGTACTTCGAACTGGTGGAATCCCCCGTCTCTGAGAAACTGCAATGGCTCGGCTCACCGAAGTCCTGAAGGCGGTTGGCCGGGCTTCTTCACGCCGCGCAAAATCCTTCCGCCACATAAGCGGCAACAACATGTTCTACGCGGGTGTCGCGCTGACGTTCATGCTGGACCCGCAGGCAATGGTGCTCTTCCTGGTGCTCATTGGCGTTGTGGTGTTCCTGCCCTCCAGCGCCGATCCAATGACGGCCATCCCCCGAGACCGGCTCCAACTCTGGCCCCTTACGCGCGCCGAACGCTGGGCCTTGCGCATCATCAGCCCGCTGCTGAATCCGCTGGCGTGGGTGATCCTCGGCGGCCTTGCCTGGCGCCGAATCACGTGGGGCTTGTGGGCCGTTGCCGCCAGCCTGTTCCTGAGCGGTTTCCTGGCTTCTGCCGCCCGTGCGCCCATTCCCTGGATCCCGCGCATCCGCGCCGGACGCCTCACCCATCTGCTGCGCAAAGATCTACGCCAACTTCTGACCGCACTCGACCTCTACTGTGCGATGCTGCTGGCTGTACCTGCCGGCATCCTGCGACTGCAAGGCAAACTGCCACCGGACGCCCACATGCCGATCACCGCACTCATCACCGTCGTCATCTCCACCATGCCGTTGACCCTGTTCGGTCTCGACCGCGACGGCGGCAAGGTGCGCCACCGGCTCTGGCCCAATGCCGCATGGCTGATCCTGTTATCGAAAGGCCTCGCCTACCTGCTGGTCGTCGGGCTGGTGAACGCGCTCCTAAGCCCGATTGCCGGGCTTGCCGGTGGACTCACCGCGCTCGCCATCGGCCAATGGCACTCCATCCGCGACACCACACCCCAAACCCGCTGGCGCTTCCGAGCCAGTCACCCCTTCGCGGTCAGCCTGGGACAAATGGTGGCGTCCGTGATGGCGATAGGGCTGGTCACGCAAGTAGGCTGGCCATTGCTGTCGGTCCCGGTGCTCGCCTATGCGGTATCTCTCCTTCTCTGCAAACGGCAATTCGCTGGCTAGCCTTCCATCGGCTTGCGCAAGGGCGCGGCCTTTCCCGCGCCCTTGCCGTGCCAGTTAGAAGTGCAGACGCAGAACCAACTCGGTCTGGCGGCTGAAGTTGGCCTGGCTGGTGATGCGCCCGAAAGCTCCCAGTGCCCCGAACGTTGTGTTCGGGTTGGCGAAGATCGGCGTGTTCATCAGGTTGAAGGATGACGCGCGCAGGTTGAGTTTGAACCGTTCGGTAATGGCGAAGGTCTTGGTCAGGGTCAGGTTGACGTTGTTCATGCCAGGGCCGCGGAGCCAGGGCAGGCGCGTGCCGCCGTTACCGAAGGTGAAATCGGCAGGTTGGGCGAAGGCCTCGGTGTTGAAGAAGCGGCCCAGACGATCCTGGATGGAACCGGTGATGCCGGCAGTGGGATTACCGATGACGTTGGCGCGCTGGGCCCCGGCGCCGGCCAGGAACAGCGTGTTCTGCTGGGTGTTGACGGTGAGAGCGAAGCCGGATTGCCAGGTTGAGAACGTGGCGATGTTCCAGCCGCCGAGAATGTAGTCAACGGCGCGGTTGGCGTTGCCGAGGACGGCGCGGTTCTTGCCCACCGGCACATCCCAGGAGGCCGTGAGGGTGAGGCGCTGGGGGACGTCGAAGGCCATGACGGAACGTTCGGCGTTGCGGTCGTAGTTGTTCTGGTAGGGGCCCAGGTCGCCGATATTCTTGCTGAAGGTGTAGGCCACGATGGTGGTCAGGCCCTTCCACATGCGCTGTTCAAACTTGGTCTGGATGGAGTGATAGACGGAGTTGCCGAAGGTCGGCAGGTTGCGGGTGATGTTCTGGAACTGCGGATAGGGGCGCAGCAGGGTTTGGCGTTGGACAGTGCGGCCGGCCAGGGCGCCGACGGCAATCTGGCCGAAGAAGGGATTGGGAACGGTCTCAAGCAGGGCGCGGCCCTGGGCTAAGAAGCTGGGGTCGACCTGGTTGATGTTCTCAGTGGTGAAGTTGTTGATGGCGGTTTCGCTGGTGAGGTTGATGCCGCGGCTGCCGATATACCCAACCTGCAGCAGGGACCGGGAGAACAGCTCGCGCTGGATATTGAGGTTCCAGGTATGCACTTTGGGCGTCACGCCGCTGGGATCGATGAAGGAGACGTTCTGGCCGAGCAGCGTGAGGAGGCCGAGCGAATTGCCGCTGGCACGCGCCAGACCGTTGGGAAGCGGATTGCTGAGGCGGTCCTTGGGGTTGATGCCGTCTTCGGAGGCGACGACCTGGGTGGTGACCGAGTACCCGACCGGGTCGACCGAGCCGACGATGGGGACGTAGTGCAGGGCATAGCCGCCGCGGAGAACCGCCTTGGAGCCCATCTTGTAGGCGAAGCCGAGGCGCGGGGCAAAGTTGTTGCGGTCGGGGTTGAGGATGCCGCGTGGGCGTCCATCCTGGCCGGCGTAGACCAGGCCTCCACGGAGGTTCAGGCCGGGCACCTGCAGCGGACTGGTGACACCGCGTTCGAAGCCGCGGGTGGCGCGGTCGTAGCGTTCGGTGCGAGGTGTTTCGTATTCGTAGCGGATGCCGAGGTTCAGTGTGAGGTTCTTGGTAACGCGGTAGTCGTCCTGGATGAAGCCGCCGTAGTACTTGTTCAGGATGGAGACGCCGGTGTTGTTGTCGAGCGAGCCGCCGCCTAAGCCGAGCAGGAAACTGGCCATGGGGAAACCGGTAGTGGCCAGCGGTGTGTCGGCGCGAGGGCCGTTGGACCAGGCGTTCGAGAACGAGAAGGTACCGCTGGGGTTATTGTTGCGGAAGAAGTGGCCGTAGATGGCGCGGAAATCGCCGCCGACCTTAATGACGTGTTTGCCGCGCTGGTGAGAGACGTTCGACTGAATGACGTAGGTATGTCCGGGATTGACGGCGAGGGGGCTGCCGGCCAAGCCCTGGAAGCCAGTGACGCTGACCGTAGGGAACGCGAGTCCCTGGACGAGGCGGGTGTAGTTGGGACTGAAGCCAAGTGAGGCGATGTCGAAGCCTTCCGACCAGGGCTTGTTGTCGTCGATGGCGCGCGAGAAGCCAAGGCGGAGGTCGAAGGTGGTGCGGGAGCCAAGCAGCAGGGTATTGCCCCAGGAGATGCCTTTATGGGGGCGATTGACGCGATTGCGCCCCGGCGTGGCAATGCCGTCAAACTCATGCGGGAACAGGAGCAGCGCGGTGCCATAGTTGACGCGGACGAAGGTGTTCCAGGTCTCGGAAAACTTGTGGTCGAACTTCATGGCGAGCATGTTGTAATTGCGCGGCCATTTGTCGGAGAAGGCCAGGTTCTGCACCCACGGCTGGGCGGCGTTGGGAGGGGTGCGGTTGGCAGTAGGCCAGAAGGTCATGATGTTGCGGGCAACGGGGTCCTGACGGGTGGGCGGAATGATGTTGCCGGCGAAGGGCTGGCGCGTGGGGGCGCCGTTGACGGTGGCAACGGAGTAGGGATCGTAGAGGATCTGCGGCACTTCAGAGAAGTCACCGGTGCGCATTTTCGCGGTGGGCACCGAAGCGGTGCGGTCGATACCGTTGCCTTCGCGGGCGCCTTCGAAGTTGACGAACCAGAAGGAACGGTTGCGGCCGTCGTAGACCTTGGGCAGATAGATGGGGCCGCCGATGGCGACGCCGAAGGTGTTGGCGCCGAAGGCCGCGAGTTTCGTGCCCTGGCCGCGGGCGAAGTATTGGTTGGCGTCGAGCACGGAGTTGCGGAAGAAGTTGTACGCGGTGCCGCTGACGCGATTGGTGCCGCTCTTGATGACGATATTGGTGATGGCGCCGCCGCTGCGGCCATATTCCGCCGACAGGGTGCCGACTTCCAGTTTGAACTCGGCGATGGAGTCGACGGCCGGGACCCACTGCGAGATGTTAACGCCGCGGTCGACGTTCACCGTGGTGGCGGCGCCATCCACAAAAACGTCGGTGGCCGCGACGGGCCCGCCATTGGAGGAGAACAGGATGTTGGTGATGGTGTCGTTGGGGCGGGTGTCTTCGCCGTAGCGGTTGTTCACGACACCGGGAGTAAGGGTGAACATGAACAGCGAACTGCGCCCTTTGAGCGGAAGATTGTCGCGAATCTCCGAGCGGATGGCTGTGCCGAGGGCGGTAGTTTCCGTTTCCACCGTAGCAATGTCGGCAACGACGTTCACGGTTTCGGCGGTGTCGCCGAGTTGCATCGTGATGTCCTCGCGAACGGTTTGCGTAAGGGCCAGCGTGATGCCCTTACGCACAACAGTGCGGAAGCCGGACGACTTGACGGTAAGTTCGTAGTTCCCCGGGGTGAGGAACTGGAAAATGTAGAAGCCGGCTTCGTCTGTGTTCGAGGAGCGGTCCACGCCGGTATCGACGTTGCGCAGGGTTACTTGCGCGTTGGCAACGGCGGCGGATTGCGGATCAAGCACATTGCCTTGGAGAGTGGAACGGAAGTCCTGGGCGTGGATGACGCCGCAGAGGATGAGAACAAGAGCAGCGAGGATGCGACCGAGCATGGGGGCAACTTTATCAACGTACATGCGTAGGCGCAAGTGTGTGTTCTGCATCCTACAATCAGGAAAGACATGTCTATGACGCGACGGAAGCTGATGGGAGGCGCGGCCTGCGGGGCCGCCGCATTGGGATTCCCCCGGGGCGCTGCGCAGGCGGGGGGCAGAAGTTCGCGTATCCGCCTGGCGGTTTCCACCTATTCTTACTGGCATTTGCGCGGGGAGAAGTACCCCATCGAGAAGGTGCTGGAACATGCGGCGGAGTTGGGTTTCGACGGGGTGGAGATCCTCCACCGGCAGATGACAAGCGAAGAGCCGGCCTATCTGAACAAGCTGAAACAGATGGCATTCCGGCTGGGTTTAGCTCTGCCGATGTTGTCGATTCACCAGGACTTTGTCGAGCCGGATCATGCGAAACGGAAGGAGAACGTCGACCACACGGTGCGGTGTATCGAACTGGCGCGCCAGATGGGAATTCCGTCCATCCGGTTGAACTCGGGAAGGTGGAACACGATTCCGTCGTTTGATGACCTGATGAAGGTGAAGGGCAACGAGCCGCCGATCGCGGGGTATACGGATAAGGACGCGATTGCGTGGTGTGTCGAGTCGATCCGCCAATGCCTGCCTGCGGCGGAGAAGGCCGGCGTGTTGCTGGCGCTGGAGAATCACTGGGGGCTCACAACCAGTGTGGAGACGCTGCTGGCGATCCATGGGGCGGTGAAGTCGCCGTGGCTCGGGATCAACCTCGATACGGGCAATTTCCCGGAGAACCCCTACGCGGGGATCGAGAAGATGGCGCCCCATGCCAGCATCATCCAGGCGAAAACCTATCATGGCGGCGGCGTCTGGTACACGCTGGACCTGGACTACAAAAAGATCGCGGGGATTGTGAAACGCGCAGGATACCAGGGCTGGGTCTCGCTGGAGATGGAAGGCAACGAGAACCCGGCCACGGCGGTACCCAAGAGCCTGCGAACGCTGCGGGAAGCGTTTCTGGCTTAATTCGGGAGAAAGTCGAAGGCCATTTCCTCCCAGCCGCTGAGCGCGGCGGAGCGGGTGGGGGGCGGAGGCGCCGGCGTGGGCGAAAGGGCGTCGCGCAGAGCCAGCATGTCGGTGAGCAGGGCGGAGTTCTGCGGGCCGGGCTCAGCGGGGCGGCCGTCGGCTGGCGGCTGGGATGCTGCGGGGATGGCTACGCCGCCGGCGGCCACGGCCCCGGCAGGCACGCCGCCCCCGCTGGCATCGAGCAACGGCGCGCTGGTATCCGCCGCAAACGACACCCCGCCCGAAGCCGTGCGGCTAATCATTTCGGCAGGGATGCCGGCGGTGCTATGCCCAACGGGTGCCGCGGGATCCCCCGCGACCGGGCCGCCAGCGCCGGAGGCGCCCGGCGAGGACTGGTACAGGTAGGCCAATTCGGGATCGATCGGGATGCCGTCGGCGGTGGTTCCGTACCAGCCACCCTGCAGTTCAGGGTCAAAGGACCCGGACCAGCCGCTGCTATAAACGGGGCCTCCATCGTGCGCGGTGCGCCCGGAGCCATAGCCGCCGGTGGCGTATCCGGAAGCACCGGCCGGCGCGCTGGGGTGGAAGCCTTCGCCACCCGGGCCGCCGGGCGAGGGTGGTCCGGCTGGCGCGGAGCCGCGGTAGCCCTGCGGCAGGGATTCGCCCGGGTAGCCGCCGGCGTCGACGAAGTTGTAGCCAGCCGTACCTGCGGTGTAGGACGGGGCACCGGCGGGGCCTCCCCCGAGCATCGTCACGGTTGTGCCAGGTGGGAGACCGCCAAACTCCGGAGGCAGGTAGCTGGGATAGTTGGGGTCGACGCCCTGCATCGGTCCTGGATAGGCCGGTTTGGGGGCGGCGGGTTGGCCGGAGAGTTCGGGGTAAGGGATCTCCGGGGCAGCCGGTTCGGCTGCGACCGCCTCCGGTTGCGCGGCAGGCTGCGCCTTCTTGGCCGGGTTCCGCGGATCAGGGCGGGGCTCAAAGCTGCCATCAGACTGAATGGACTGCATGAGCAGCGTGGCGTCGCGCGGATTGAGGTATCCCGAGACCGTTTCAAACAATTGGGTATTGGCGCTGAGGCGCTCGCTATTCTGGTCCGGCTGGTTCTCCCAGATCTTGCGCGCGCGTTTGAGAGAGCGGATGCCGTCATCGACGCGGCCGGACAACACATAGACTGTACCCAGGCTCTCAAGAGCGGGACCGAGGCGGTCATCCCGAAGACCTTCGAACTTACCCACCGCCTGCTGCAGCAGTTCAACGGCCGCGCCGTAACTCCCGCGGAGCGACTGGGCGGTGGCAAAGCTCATGAGAAGCGTGGCATAGTCGGCCGAACTGCCGCCCAACTGGCGTTCCCTCAGGCGGAGCGCTTTCTCGTAATAGATAACGGCGGTTTCGAGTTCTTCGGTTTCCTGGTAGGCAGTGGCCAGCAGTTGGTAGTCCTTGGCAACCTCCTCCGATTCCGAGCCGGGCGTAATGAGGTGCGCGTGGAGGGCGGCCTGAAGGTGCTCCAGCGCTTCCTGGAAGTTCTTCTGCAGACTGAGACAACGGCCGAGTTCGGCTTCACAGTCCCCGGTTAACTGGTGTTCGGGGCCGCATTCCCGCAGTGCGACGCTGGAAGCTTCACGCAACTGTGCGACCGCCTCTTCCACCTTGCCGATGCTTTCCAGACCGGTGGCGAGTTTGCGGCGCCGCTGGATGATGGCGCCGTGGTCGACAGGTTTGATGCGGGTTTGGGCGTCGAGCGCCTTTTCCAGGTGAGGGACAGAGTCTTCGGCTTCCTTCAATTCGCCGAAGATCGTGGCGAGCAAGTCATGCGTGTCGGCCAGTTCGAGGGTGGGTCGCTCGGCGTCGAGGTGTTCGAGCGTAGCGAGGGCGGCTTCCTTGGCGCTGCTGTATTTCTTCTGATGGAAGCGGGCGTTGGCGAGGGCAAAAAGGATCTTGGAGTGGCTGAGCCGGCGGTGTCCGCGTTCGCCCAGTTGGTCGAGCACGCGGAGGAAGAACTGCTCGGCTTCGGCGAAGTTGCCCAGGGCCAGGAGACGTTCGCCTTCGGCCGGGTCCGGACCGGAGTCAAAGAGGTTAAAGCCGGGCACGACATTGCGTACCGCCATTTTCACTTTGCGAAAAGGATCCATGGGTGAATGAAGCTAACGCTTCTATCTAACTATCGGCGGGAGGGCGGTAGGGCTGAAGAGCGGGAAAACGGAGGCTGCTCAGTGTCAACCCTTAGTAGGCAAGGCAATTCACCTTAGGTGGATTCCCGGCCGGGAATAGCCGTTCTAGTATGGGACTGGCTAGAGAAATTTTCTCCAGCGAAAGTCGACGGAATCAGTGGACAATTGCCTTCATTGCGGAAAACCGATCCCGCTCCTCATGCGGATCAGGGGAGAGTCCCGGTTCTGTTCGAGCGAGCATCGTCGGCTGTACCAGATTGCGAGCCGGACGGAAGCAGGGGCGATAGCGGCGCCAACGCCACAATCGATGGCCGGGCCGCCCGCGGCAGCCGGGGTCACGGCAGTGGCACAGAGCCAGCCAAAACCCGCGCCGCCGCCGCCAATGGCGGGTCCTATGGAGTTGGACGGCTCCTTCCTGCGGATTCCGGGCGGAGCAAAGTACCCGCAACTGGTGCGGGCCTCCTGGCGATACCGGGTGGCCTTCTCGGCTGGCTTGGAGTTGCCGCTGCTGGGGTGGCCGCTCGAAGGCGTGCGCACCTGGGTGCGGCCCGAAGCCCAGGACCACGGTTCGCAACGGGTCTTCATCAAAGATGCATTGGAGATGCCGCGGCAGGGGGTACTGTCCCGCTTCAGCATGGTCACCAGCCTGATGCGGCTGGACCGGGAGTTGAAAGCACAGGCCGCTGCGCCGTTCGCGGACGCGCCCATACAGGGGCTTGCCGATACTGGACGTCCCACCGCGGCGGTGGTGGCCCGGCACCGCGGAGTTCGTGGATTTCCGATACCGCTGGTGGGGCCGCGGGATCCTGGCATGGCAGGGTATCTGGCCCTGAACCCGGCGTGGTTTGCCGCGGGCACGCAGGCCCGCCCGCTGGTAACCGACGATAAGCCGGAAGAGACGCCAGCCTCGCCGTGGTTGCCCGAAGCCGCTTTCGAACTGCCCACGGAATTGGCCGAAGCCGCGCAAATGGGTGATCTGGCGGAGCCGGAATTGCAGGGCGGTCCCATCGACGCCCTGGTGGTGGAGACAGACCCGCTGGCCATGCCCGTGGCGGCGTGCACACCGGCAAGTCCTTGCCAGGTGGGCGACCCGGCGTGGCACCCGAAATACTTCACAGGGCCGGAGCCACGCTGGGAGCAGACGGCCGAACAACTCCGAAGCGAGTTGGGTGGGGGCACGCTGCGCGTCTCAGTGCGGTTTAGGGAGATTGAAGGTGAGATCGATCGGGTCCGGATCTCGGGATTCGGCTCCAGGCAGGGGACCGATCTGTTCTGGGTGCCTGTGCAGACCTTTCCGGTGCGGGGTGGCGTGTTGAAGGATCTCCGGGAACGGCGGCATGGGACGGGAATCCACGTGCCGCAACTGCTGATGCGGCCATTGCGGCCGCGGGTAGTCATGACGGATACCGGTACTCCGGACGATCACGAACTACGCCAGGCAAGAGAATCGGGAGTAATCTCGATTTCCACTCTACGGTCGGCAGGGGGGTTCCGCCGATAGAAGAGCATGAACACAAGTCAGGATCGCTGGGTGTGGTTTCTGGATGACGATGTCATTCACAATCTGCTGAGCATCGAATCTGACAATCCCGAACTAAAGAAGCGGGCAACGTCGCATCCGGCGGTGGTGGAGGCGGTGCGCATGCACTTGGCCGGAAACTCCACCGGGGCGCAACAGGCACTGAAGCCGGCTCTGCTGGTGGGGAACCCTGACGCACTGCTGCTATCGGGGCAGATTGCCTTTGAGGCGGGGGCGATGGAAGAGGCCGCCACGCATTACCGGCGCCTGGCGGAGTTGAAGCCCGATCATCCCTATGCCAGTTTGAACGCGGGTATCTGCCTGGCGCGGCAGCGCCGCTGGCGGATGGCCATCGAGGCGCTGCAGCGGGCCGTAGTTTTGGAGCCGGACCGGGCGCAGTCCTGGTTTGTACTTGGCGTGTGTCTGTTGAACGAGCGGCGGGCCGCGGAGGCCCGGGCGTCGTTTGCCCGCAGTCTGCGCCTGCGGGAGGACTACGCCCCGGCGTGGTTCGGCCAGGCGGCGGCCCTGCAGATGGAAGGCAAATATCAGGAAGCCCTCGAGATTTACGACCGGCTGCTGATCGTACAGCCGCGCAGCATCGAGACTCTGGAGAACGCCGTCACCTCGGCGTGGCAGATGAGCGACCGCGACCGGGTTCGGGTCTATGCCGAAAAGCTGTCGCACGTGGCGCCACAATCGACGCATGCCCTATGGGCGCAATTGGTGCTCGCCGTGGAAGACCAGGATTACGATAAGGCGGCAGGAGTAGCATCGTCGATTGCGCAGGCAAATCCGGCGTCGCCGGCCGATTGGTACAACCTGGGCGTCTGCCTGGAACATGCCGGAAAGTATGCCGAGGCGGCGGTGGCGTATGAAGGCGCGCTGAACCTCTCCCAGGATGATCTGGACGTGCGGTGCGATCTGGCCGGAGCGCTTTGGGAAAGCGGCCAGCAGGACGAAGCCGCCGCCCATTACCAGAAAGTGCTGGATGTTTCTCCGGACTTTCAGCGGGCACGCCGTGGATTGATGGCAATGGCGCTGAAAGATGGAGATCTGGAGCGGGCGCTGGAGTGCCGGATTGGCCTGGATGACCCGGATGGTGAAGTCGCGCACGCCCTGGCTGTGTTACGGCATCGTCGCGGAGAGTTGGAAGCGGCGTCCGAACTGTACAGGGAATCCCTTACGCGAAAGCCGGATCGGGCCGAGGGCCAGTGGAACTTGGGTCATGCGCTATTTGCGTTGAACCGCGCCGCCGAAGCACAAAAGCATTGGCGTCTGGCGCTGGAGGCGGATCCGAACCTGGCATTGGCGTCCCTGCGATAGGGCTGGAAAACGTGCCCCGGGTTGCCGGGCTATTTGGATTTGGTTTTGCGCTTCTCCGCCCAGAACTCCTTCATACGGGCGGATACTTCGGCGCGTTCCTCCTCACTCATACCCTTACGTCCGCGTTTCCGGGCGGGTGCCGGTTCGGCACCTTTGTCGCGAGCCTGGGACAATGCCTCCAGGTGCGCGATCACTTCGTCCAAACGCCGCTTTTCTTCGTGCAGTTCTTCAATCGCCTTGAACAGATCCATGGGCGAACAGTCTCTCCGTTCCCTGAGCTTGGGTGGACGGCGACCTGAACCGGTTTCCGAATCTGCCACGCCTTCCGGTAAGCGGTGGCAGCCCGAGTGAGAGTCGCGTCCGAGTTTTCTCTATTTCACTATGCCGAGGGGGCGAAATGGAAGTGTACTAACGGATCAAAAAAGGGAACTGTGGTACCAATTTGTAGCCATAACGGGTTACGGCGACATACCCCCCTGCCGCCATTAGTCCCAGGACTATGGCCAGAACAAGTAACAGTCTACCCCAGGGGAAGCGCCGGCCTTCGCGGCTGAGGACCAGCAGATAGCTGGCAAAAACGCCCACAAAGTACAGGGCGACCATCGGTACGGCGAAGATCAGCAGGTTGAAAATATCGGGGGTGGGCGTGATCACGGCCGCCAGGGCGACGATCGCCAGGACGGCGTAGCGCGAGTTTTCGAGCAGGAAGCGCGGCGAGGCGACGCGAAGCAGCGTGAGGAAGAAGATGAGAACGGGCAGCTCGAAAACGAGAGCAACGCCGAGGGTAACGTTGACAAACAGGTCGAAATACTCGGATATGGAGACCAGTGGGGTGATATTGAGGTCGCGGCCGATCCCGAGGAGGAAGACGAGTCCGAAGCGGAAGGCTACGTTATAAGCGAACAATCCACCGAGGATGAACAGGCCGGCGGAAACTAGAACGAAGGGGCCGGCCATACGGCGCTCTTTTTTGTAGAGCCCCGGGGCGATAAACGACCATACCTGCCAGAGGATCCACGGGGAAGCAAGGAACACGGAGGTCAGCAGGGGGAGCTTGACCCAAACGGTGGAAAACGCCTCCATCGGGGTGAGCTGGGTGAGGTTCGGGGGATTGACGCCGAGTTGCGTGAGGGCGTCAGTTGCGGGGCTCTGGACGATTTTCCAAAGCTGACTACAAAAGGTGAGGCTGACGAAAAAGGAGACGGCCAAGCCGGTGACGCAGGAGATCAGGCGGCTGCGAAGTTCTTCGAGATGCTCCAGAAAAGACATCCGGAGCATCTCGTCATCATCAGGTTCTTCTTCGTCATCGGACGCGGAACTAGGCGGTGGCGGAGGCGGCGGGTTAGCCGGTTGCTCCTGGGGCGCAGGCAACGCAGGGGTGGTTACCGCGTTGTTCTCATACGCATAAGGGTCATCGTAGTAGCCGTAGGTATCGTCAACGGTGGGCGTGTAGGCGGTTTGCGCCGCAGGTTCGGGCGGGTTCGCAGGGTTAGGCTCACCTGTGCCGGGCACACCGGGGTTCTTGGGTTCCGAAGACATCCTACTCTCGTGAGAAACCGGAGGCCTCTAGGTCCGGGCTACGGGCTTTCCTTCCGTATCCGGGTTGGGCGCGGCTTCGGCTGAGTTCACCGGGGCAGAGGGGGCGTCCGAGGGGGCGGCCGTAGCGTTGGAAGCTACTTGCGACTCACCCGCCGGCGCCTCCGCCGGAGAACTGGATGCAGCGCCCGTATTTTCGGAAGCGCTGGAGGTGGATGTTTGCTGGTCAGGCTCAGTGGAGGGGGAAGTGGAACTGCTGCTGCCGTCGTAGCCGGAATCGTAGTAGTTATTCTCGTAGTACGAGTCGTAGTTGGTGATCTCGTTCGAGTACTTGGTCAGATCCTGCTTGACTTCAGCGGTTTCCTTCTCGATGTTGGCCATCTCGCGATCGAAGGTTGACTTCAGATCGGAGGAGGCGCGACGGAACTCCGCGAGGCCCTTAGCGATGTTCTTGCCTAGTTCCGGGAGCTTTTTGGGTCCGAAGATAAGAAGAGCAAGCAGAAAGATAAACATCGTTTCTTGCCAGCCCAGCGACCACATGACACAAACCTCCCTTGGTTTCTAACAACTTCATGATACCGCTATGCGCTCCGGTGGCGTCAAGGATGTGCGTATTCCTACGCCTCCTCAGAAGGGTACAATCCGGGGATGCTGGTTCTGGGGCTGCTATTGACCATGGGCGCAGAAGCGCAGGAGATCCTGACCTTGCCTCCGCCCGGCTATGACCACCGGGTAGCGTACGGGACGGATTCGCAGCAGTTCGGCGATCTGCGGCTGCCTGCGGGCAAGGGGCCGTTCCCAGTGCTGGTGGTCATCCATGGGGGCTACTGGCGGGCACGCTATCCGCTGGATTACGCAGGACATATGAGCGCGGCCCTGACGGACGCGGGCTTTGCGACATGGAACATCGAATACCGGCGCGTGGGGCAGCCGGGGGGTGGGTACCCGGGGACTTTGGAAGACGTGCGCGCGGCAGTCCTGCAGATTGGCAAGATGGCGCCGCGGTACGGTCTGGATACGAAGCGCGTATTTGCGATCGGGCATTCGGCGGGCGGGCATCTGGCGCTGTGGCTGGCGGCCGAGGGGCTGGTGCAGGGGGCGATCGGGTTAGCCGCCGTGACGGATCTCGAGGAGGGGTGGCGAAGAAAGTTGGGGAACGGGGCGGTGGCGGACTTTATGGGGTGTGGGTTGCCGGAATGCCCGGAAAGCTACCGGAAGGCGTCACCCGCAGCCCGGCTGCCGGTGAAGGTACCTGTCGTCCTGCTGCATGGGACGGCGGACACCGTGGTGCCCTTGGATCTGGCCGAAGCCTATGTGCGGCGGGCAGGGGGCAAGGCAGAGTTGGTGCGGTTGGAGGGCGGGGGGCACTTCGAACTGGTGGATCCGCGGACGAAGGAATGGAAGCGGGTAACGGAAGTGGCAGGGCGGCTGCTTAAGCCATGAGTTGGCGAAGCGCCTGAATCGTGTAGTCGAGTTCGTCGTCACTCGTGTAGAAGTGCGGCGCGATGCGGATACCGGCGTTGGGGCGGTAGTCCACCAGGATGTTCTGTTCCGCCACCCGGGCCGTGACCGCGGCGCCGTCAGGTACGTCGAGCACTACCACCCCGCCGCGCTGCTCTGGTTCGCGGGGGGAGCGGACGGCGAGGCCAGCCTCGTCTGCCAGGGCGATCAGGCGCTGCGTTTGGCGGACGGACTTTTCCCGAATTTGGGCGACACCCACTTCGTGAACGATGTCGTAGCCGGGGGCGGCGGCGAACAGGGCCGGAATGGCAGGCGTGCCATGGAAGAATCGGGCCATGTCAGGCGCGTGGACAATGGGGCCTGGGGCGAAGGCGAAGGGACGTTCGTGGGCGGCCCAGCCGGTGAGTTTGGGGCGAAGTTGCGGGACCAGGTCGGGGCGAACATAGAGGTAGCCGGCGCCGGGACCGCCACAGAGCCACTTCACCGAACCTCCAGTGGCGAAGTCGACACGCAGAGCCGTTACGTTTAGCGGAACGGTTCCAGCGGACTGGTAAATGTCGGCCACCACCATGGCGCCAACCTCGTGGGCGCGCCGGGTGATGGCCGCCAGATCCTGCTGGTAGGAACTGCGAAACAGCACGTGGGAAAGGCAGACCAGCAGTGTTTCCTCGTCGATGGCATCCAGCATGGCTTCAGTGGGGATGGTGATGCCATCGGGGGACGGGACCAGGTGGAGTCGGGCCCCAGCGGCGGTGAGTTCGTGGAAGTTGTAGAGGTTGGTGGGAAAGTTCATCTCCTCGCTGACCAGCCGGTTGCGGCGCTGCGACCAGTCAAAGCAGGACAGGATCATCCACTGGGCAATGGAAACGTTGGGCTGCATGACCACCGAGCCGGGCGGGGCTCCGATGATGCGGGCAATCTTGTCCCCGATGGTGAGGGGCATCGTCCACCAGCCCTCCTCCCAGGCGCGGATGCCACGTTCGCCCCACTGGCGCGCGTACTCAGCCACCGCACCGGGCACCGTAGCAGGCATGGCGCCCAGCGAGTGGCTGATCATGTAGGTGGTGCTGGCGAGGATGGGGAACTGGTCCCGCCACGCCAGGAGCGGGTCGCCGCTCACGGAGCGGTGCGGGCGGCGCGAGGAGCGGCACCGGCCGGCTGCAGGATCTCTGTAAGCACGCGGCCGACGGCGCCGCTCGGCGTTTCGACATCGAGGAGCGTGGCGAGGGTGGGCGCGACATCGTTGGGCGCGGCTTTCTGGTTGTAGCGGCCGGGCTTGATCCAATCGCCCATGAAGATGAGCGGGACATGCGCGTCGTAGTGGAACGGCATGCCGTGGGAGGTGCCCTTGGCTTCAAACAGGTAATAGGGCTCAATGATGACGTTGATATCGGCACTGCGGCGCTGGTGGAAGCCGGCCAGGATACGGCGGTCAAGGGCGTCGCCAGGAACGGCACCGTGCTGCAGTTGGTCGCGGGTGTAGACGCGGAAGATGTGGGGGATCTCGCGAACGGCCTGCGCTCCGGTTTCCTGCACCTCGGCGAAGTTGAGCTTCTTTTCGTTGATCAGCTTGAGGTTCAGATACTGCGAGGCGCCAATCTTGCCGGCGATCCATTTGCCTTCCCCGTAACGTTCTGTGAGCCGCTTCTCGATGGCGGCGGCAACCACTTTGTCGTCCAGGCGGCCGCCCGGAAGCCGGCGCTGCTGGCTGAGCTCGGGCAGGGGCGCTACGCCGTGATCGGCGGTCAGGATGACAAGGACGTTGCGCATCCCGATCTGTGTGTCGATGGCTTTGAAGAAATCGCCGAGCACGCGGTCGGTGCGGATGGAGATGTCGCGGACCTGCGGATCGTCCGGGCCGACACCGTGGCCGACATAGTCGTTGGAAGAGAAGCTGACCGCAAGCACATCGGTGGTGTTGCGCTTACCAAGTTGCTCGCCAGCGAGAGCGGCAAGAGCGAAACTGGCCACCAGGTCGTTGCCGTAGGGAGTGCTTTCGAGCAGGTTGAAGTACGGCTTGCCTGCTTCCTTCGGCATGGTCTTGAAAGCCGCGCCGCCGCTGATAGGGGTCCACGCTTGGCCGAGCCACTTGTCGGCGAGCCGCGACTTGTTGTAGTCCTGGACCCAGCCGGGGAGTTGCGGGAAGTAGAACGTGGAGGAGACGAAGTTGCCGGTGTTGGGGTCAAACCAATAGGCGCCGTCGGCCATGTGGCCGGCCGGGAGGATGGCGCTGCGGTCCTTGACGGAGATGCCCACCACCTTCGAGCCGCGGCCAGCCATCTTGAGCTCGTCGCCGACGGTGCTGACCATCAGGCGGCGCGGGGAGGCGGCGCTGGAGCCGCCGGAACCGGTACGAGCCTGACCGCCCAGCATCTGGACCTGGTCATCCGTGACGCTGGTTACCTGCTTGCCAGCGTCGCGGTCGAACCACTCATTGCCCACAATGCCGCTTATGGAGGGTGTGGCTCCGGTCAGGTAGGTCGAGTGGCCGATGGCAGTGACCGTGGGGAAGTGCTCATAGTAGGCGTTGGTATAGACGGCGCCCTGGTTGAGCAGGCGATGGATGCCGCCGGTATACTGGTCGCGGAAGCGTGTGAGGTAGTCGTAACGGAACTGGTCGATGGTGATGGCCAGGATGAGTTTGGGACGGCGCGGGCCGGCGGCGGGCGCGGATGGGGTCTGCGCGGGAACAAGCAGCGGCAGAGACAGCAGGAGGGCAGTTACAAGTCGCATCGAGAGTTCCTAGTTGGGAAGTGTGGGCGCTAGTCGAGCAGGACCGCGCCGGAGCCGGCAATCTGGTAAATCGTGGTGCCGGCCTTGATTTTATCAGGGTTGAATGTACGGCCCTGTTCTTCGGCTTCGTGCTTGGCGCGGGCGATGGCCTGTTCCTTGGTCAGCTCAATCTTCTTGAGGGTGCCTTCGGCAAGGGCCATTTTGCCGACCGCTTCCTTGGGGAACACGATCTCGCCGTCGTTCACTTTGACGCGGATCATCTTGCCGGAAGCGTCGTCGAGGAGGTTGGTCCAGCAGCCCATCATTTCGCAGACTTCAGTGATTTTGCCCTTCACCTGGATGGTCTTTTCAACGAAGGTGTCGGGCTTAGCGAGCACCTGCGGGATGGGGGTCGGGGCGGTGAGGGTGAGCGGTTTGCCGAGCTTGGTTTCGGCAGACAGGGTAAGGGCGCAGAAAAAGCCGAAAATGACGGTACGCATATGTAACAAGTATGGCACTCCGGATTTGTCAGGCGAGCCGGCCTTCGGCGTGTAGTTTTTCGTAGAGTTCGAGCGTGGCGCGCAGCCCCTGGTCCAGCGGTGTCTTGGGAATGTCGGGGACGGCGGCACGGAGCGCGGAGTCATCCATGCGGTAGGCGACCGGGACCTGCGGGCCGGCCGCGCTGATCTGCGCGGTGGCGTTAGGGCGCAGGCTGCGCAGAGTGTTGACCAGTTCGTCCATGTGAATGACGTCACCGGCGAGGTTGAAGACGTGGGCGCCTTGTACGGGAGCCAGCAGGCAGCGGATGAAGCTTTCGGCGACATCTTCGACGTATTGCAAGTCCATGAAGCCGCCCAGCGGGATCTGGTAGTCCTTGCCCAAAACCAGGTTCTTCATCGCGATAGTGGGCGAGGCGGTGAGGCCGAAATCCCGACCAACCCCGTAGACCGTCCAGGGGCGGAGGCCGATGCTGGAGATGCCGTTGGTGGCATAGAAGATGCGGGCGTTGCCTTCGTTGGCGGCTTTGAAAACGCCGTAGTGGGTGGCGGGCTTGGTGGGCTCATTCTCGCTGAGCGTGTGAGCCAGGTAGGCATCTTCCGGGCCCCAGACGGCCGAGCTGGACGCGTAGGTGATGCGGACGTCGCGCCCGGCATCGCGCGCGCCTTCAAAAACGTTGAGGGTGCCGATGACGTTGATGAGTCCGCCCTGGATGGGATTGGCCTGGCAGAACGGCATGAGGACGGCGGCGAGGTGGCAGACGTGTGTGATGCCTTCGTCCTTGATGAGGCCTTTTACGGTGGCAGAGTCTTCGATGGCACCGGTGGTGACGCGCAGATTGCGGCGGGCAGTGGGGTCGGTGATCAGGTCGAGGCGTGCCGCTTCGGGGATGAGATCGTAGATGAGGACATCGAGGCCGCGCGCCAGCAGGCCGCGGACAACCCAGGCGCCGATGCAGCCCTGGGCGCCGGTGACTAAAACTCGCATGATGACTCCTTCGTGGTTCGTGGGTCGAAAATGAGGCATTCTAGCAGAGATGGGAAGCAAGCTTCAGATAGCGTGCCCGCATTGCGGGTCGAAGGATGTGTTTTATAGCTGCGAGCCGAAGTGCTGCTTCAACCACGTGTGCGAGGAGTGCAAAGGGACGTTCGAGCCGGTGACGGAGGCCTTGGGGGGACGAAGAAAGATCGTGCCGCCGGATCCGCTGCCGGATTGTACCGAGCCGGCGGTGGCGTGCTGTTTGTGCGAGTCCGTGGCGGTGTATGTGGATGAAGATGGGGTGCTGGTTTGTGCCGATTGTCAGGCGACCCTGCGGTTGGAGTTGACGGAGTTGGCGCCGGGATGACGAAGGAGTTGCGGGGGTACCTGGCCGACCGGCTGGCGGCGGCGCGGGAGAGGAAGGGATGGCTTTCACCAGATGGGCAAGCGGTCTATCTGTATGGGAGCATCTGCATCGCGTGCTATTTCTCGCCGGACGGCGACGTGATTTTCGAAGATTACGATGTCGAGGCGGATGAGGTGCGGTATCACCGCTCGGGACGGGAGCGGATTGCGGCAATTGCGTTGGCTCTGCGCAAGCACCCGTTGCTGAGGGAGTTGTTGCCGGTGCGGACAGAGGAGGCGACGGACTGCTTGGCTTGTGGTGGGCAAGGGTTTCGCGATTTGGGAACAGTCAAGGCGTTACCTGCTTTGCTGGGAGTGCTGTGGGTTGGGGTGGACGGCGCCGGGCCTGATTGAGGGTCTCCGTGAGGGGCGTAAGATAATGGGAACGGATGGGGATTTGGATGCGTATCCTGCTGGAACTGACACCGCAGATTGAACAGGAGTTGCAGGCGCAGGCGAATGCGCAGGGGTATCGCTGGCGGACTATGCACGGGAGATCCTGGAGAGGCAGGCGCACCCTCCGGCCGGACGCCGGCGGACGGGTCAGGAATTGGTGGACGCTTGCGCGCGAGTTCGCGGACTAGCCGATGACCTGGACATCACGAGACGCCCATCCTCAAGCCGGCCAGTTGATCTTTCATGAATGGCTACCTCCTGGATACCAACGTACCATCCAAACTTATCCAGACTCGACCGAACGGGGCTGTCGAGGAATGGGTGAAGGCACAGAAACTGGAGTTGCTGTTCATTAGTGCGATTAGCTTTGGGGAGTTGAGAAAAGGGATCGCATTACGAGAGCCGGGCAAACGGAGAGAGCAACTCGAGCGCTGGCTGCAGATCGATATGCAAGTGCTCTTCGCAGGTCGCATCCTGCCGGTTACCCAGGCGATTGCGGAGTGCTGGGGTGAGTTGGAAGCAAGACGCCAATTGATGGGCCGGCCATTGAGCGTACCCGACGCACAGATCGCGGCTTCACGGGTTGACGCTAGTGACCCGGAATACAAAAAACTTCGAGGACTTGGGAGTATCGGTCCTCAATCCGTGGGAGACCAGGGGTTAGGAAGCTAGTCTATAGGAATTAACGGCCGCAGTTATCCAGAACGGCCACGTAATACCGAGCGTGAAAAGCCGCCCCGCCCCAGAAGGTCGCCAGCCAGCTGCCCTCGTGGCCGCGTGCCTGGGCCCACTTGCCGAAAGCATGCGCGAGAAGGCCGCCGATGATCGGGACGAGAAGGGCGGCAGTTGGCGGGAACGGCCGGATCAGGAACAGACCGGCGATCCAAACGCCTATCGCGGATCCCAGGCAGAGGTAGACCAAAGCCGCGAGCCACGGGTTCGCGGAACGGCCGCGTAAGGAATACAGAATGACGAACTGGATCAACTCATTGAAGGCCGAAACAATGGCAGCCACGATGAAAAAAGAGTACCGGGAAGAGGATCGCCAGCAGTTGGTCGATTCGATGTGTCCGAACAACGCGCGAACCCTCCCAATATCACAAACGCGGGTTGGGAGAGTTTTGTTCCCGTGTGCGGTAGAAGTCAGCTAAGCGTGGCGCCCGGACGTCCTGTTCCCACTTGGTCAGGCGGTTGCGGAGATCTTTGGCGATAGCCGGTTGAGCGGTAAGTTGGCTGTTCTCCTCCTTAGGATCGGACTTGAGGTGGAAGAGCTCTTCTTTGCCGGAATTGTTGGTCAGCTTCCACTCGCCATGCAGCACGGCTTTGCGCGTAGCCTCCGCGCGGCGATACCGCCAGAAGACGGTGCGAGGCTTGACGGGTTGTTTTCCGGTCCAGACGGGCAGCAGGTTTTCGCCATCCAAGGGCCGGTTGGGCTTGGCGCCGGCGGCGGCCAGGATAGCTGCGGTGACGTCGAACATGAGGCTCACCTGCGCCGTGGAGGATCCGGGGCGGAAGACGCCGGGCCAGCGCATCATCATCGCGGTTCTCAGGCCGCCTTCGTAGACCGATGACTTGAAACCTCGGAGCGGCGCGTTACTGGCGGCGGGTTGGGCTCCGCCGTTGTCGCTCAGGAAGATGACCCAGGTATTGTCGACCGCGTTGATTACCTTGAGCTGGTCCAGAATCGCCCCCACCTGCTTGTCCATCGCTTCCACCATGCCTGCGTAGGTCCTGCGGTCGCCTTTGTTCCAAGTGCCAGGCGGGATATCGCGCTTTTGCGGCGTTTGGAAGGGGGAGTGCGGCGCGTTGAAAGGAACATACAGGAACCAGGGCTTCTGTTTGCGTTCACCCAGCCAGTCCACCGCGGCCAAGCCAAACAACTCCGTGAGGTAGCCTTCGCGTTTGACAGGCTTGCCGTTCTCATACAGCACCGGCGCGCCATCCTCTTCGGTGTGCTTGTAGTAGTCGGCATTGCCGCCCAGGATGCCGAAGTAGTGGTCGAAGCCGTGGGCGTTGGGAGAGAACTCAGGTGTATAGCCGAGGTGCCACTTGCCGATGCACGCCGTATCGTATCCGCGGCCTTTCAGCATGCGCGCCAGCGAAGTCTCCGACACCGGCAGGCCGAACTGATTCCGTTCCCGCAACCAGATGGCTTCGTCATAGCGCCCGACATTGCCGACTCCCATGGCGCATTCCATGCCGCCCACTCGCTGCTGGTAGCGGCCGGTGAGAAGCGCGGTACGGCTGGGAGTGCATTCGGGAGCATTGCAGTAGGCACGGGTGAAGCGGATGCCGTCACGGCCGATCGAGTCGATATTGGGGGTGCGGATGTCGGTGGCGCCATAACTGGAGAGGTCCGCCGAACCCATGTCGTCAGCAAGCAAGAGCAGGATGTTTGGCAGGCGGCGAGTCTGGGCTAGGGCAGCCTGCAGGAGAGTGCGTCGGGAAAGCAATTCGGACACCACATTATTATCCCTTCATCCCCGAGAGTTTCTTCTGGCTGGTGCGTTTGCAAAGGCAGGAGGAGTCAGAAAACATATGAAACGACTCATGATGCTGACCTTGATGGCGGGCGCGCTGACGGCGTGTTCGGGACGTACGGTTGTGGTGGCGCGGGCGCCAATCCCGCCGCCGCGCCCCGTTGCCGTGGTGGCCAGAGGCGTCGCCCCCGGACCGGGCTACGTATGGGTGGACGGGTATCATGACTGGCGGGCGAACCGTTACGTGTGGGTGCCGGGCAGTTGGATGAGGCCGCCGCAGGCGCGGGCCGTATGGGTGCCGGGGCACTTCGCGGCGCGAGGCCGGGGCCATGTTTGGGTGGCGGGGCATTGGCGCTAATGGCAAGCCGGACGGGGCCTTCGGGCCCCGCCTGCCGGGAACTCACAAGTCGTCCCTGGCGTCCATAGTTGCCATGAGGCACCTTGTCGTTTGGTTATGCGTGTTGCCAGCCTTTGGGCAGCCGGCGGGCTGCCCGGAGCAAACCTCGTCCGCTCTGTTGCAGGAAGTGCGCCAGCTGCGCCAGACTCTGGAGCGTAGCGCCTTGCTCACGCCGAGGATCACCATTCTGCTGCAACGCATCTACACGCAGCAGAGCGAGGTCAGCAGCCTCCGCAACCAGTTGGAGATGACGCGCGAGTCGATGACGAGAATGGCGCAGCCTGATCTGCTGCTGCCGCCGCCTGAGGTCAATCTGCCGCCGGACCAGAGAAAACTCATAGAAGAGAACATCAAGCAGCAAAAAGCGCAGATGGAGCGCGAACTCCAGGCCCAGCGGCTGAAGGAGACCGAACTGGCCGCGAAGCTTCATACAGAAGAGGGCCGGCTCCAGGAGTGGAATGATCGTCTCGAAACGCTGGAGCGAATGCTCGGAGAGCCGGGCAAACCGTAAGATCTCACCGCTTGCTTCGCACCCAAGCGCCGAAACGGCGTGTTATCCTTTCATGAAAAGTCTTCTCCGTTCGAAGCCTTTTTGCTTTTGGTCTTACACCTATGGCGAACACGGAATCGACGGGACACGCCCTCAAGGCCCCTTTCCGCTCCTACGAACTGAACGAATCCTACGACGAGATGTTCGAGACAATGGCGTCGCCGCGTGCGCCGTACCAGCCGTTGCTCGAATCGCTTATCGACATGAAGCCCGAGGAATTCCGCAAACGCAAGCAGGCGGCCGACCTCTCCTTCCTCCACCAGGGCATTACGTTCACTGTCTATGGGCGAGATGAAGGCACCGAGCGCATCTTCCCCCATGACCTGCTGCCGCGGATCATCACCGCGAAGGAATGGAACAAGGTAGAGCGCGGGCTGACCCAGCGCATCATTGCGTTGAATGAGTTCCTCCGCGACATCTACCACGAGGGCCGTATCCTCTCCGACGGCATCATCCCTCGCGAGGTTGTCTACACCTGCAAGAGCTTCCGACGGCAGATGCGCGGCCTCCATGTCGCAAAGAACATCTACGTCACCGTTGTGGGAACGGATCTCATCCGCATGCCCGACGGCGAGTTCGTGGTCCTGGAAGACAACCTGCGCGTGCCGAGCGGCGTCTCGTACATGCTGACGTCGCGCGAAGTCATGAAACGCGTGTTCCCGGAACTGTTCCGCGAATGCCGCGTGCAGCCGATCGATCAATATGCGCAGGCGCTGCTGGCCACCCTGCGGTCCCTCTCGCCGGCGGGCCGCAGTGAGCCCGTGATCGCGCTGCTGACACCGGGCGTCTACAACTCGGCGTACTTTGAACATGCGTTTCTGGCCCGGCAGATGGGCATCCACCTGGTGGAAGGCCGCGACCTTGTTGTCAACAACAACTTCGTCTACATGCGCACCACCGCCGGCCTGGAACGCGTAGACGTCATCTACCGGCGCATCGACGACGATTTCATTGACCCGCTGGCCTTCCGGCCCGACTCCAGCCTGGGCGTGCCGGGGCTGTTCAACAGCTACCGCGCGGGCAACGTCACGCTGTGTAACGCGCTCGGCAACGGCGTGGCCGACGACAAGGCGATGTACGCCTATGTGCCCGCCATCATCCGCTACTACCTGAACGAGCGGCCCATTCTGGACAATGTCGAGACCTTCCTCTGCAGTGATCCGGAACAGCGGCAGCATGTGCTCGTGAACCTCGACAAGATGGTCGTGAAGGCTGTTGGCGAATCGGGCGGGTATGGCATGTTGATTGGACCGCATTCCACGCAGAAGGAGCGGGAAGAGTTCACCCGGCGCATTGAAGCCGATCCGCGGAACTACATCGCGCAGCCGACCATCATGCTCTCCCGCGCCCCCTGCTACATCGATGGGCAAGTGGAACCGCGGCACGTTGACCTGCGGCCGTACATCCTCTACGGCGACAAGGTAACCATCGTGCCCGGCGGTCTGACGCGCGTCGCGTTGCGCAAGGGATCGCTGGTGGTGAACTCGTCACAGGGCGGCGGCAGTAAAGATACCTGGGTGTTGCAGGAGTAGCGCATGTTATCGCGAGTGGCCGACAGTCTTTACTGGACCAACCGCTACCTGGAGCGCGCCGAACATACCGCGCGCGTGGTTGGTGTGAATCTGGGCCTGAGTCTCGATCTGTCTTCGGAGACGGGCGATCTGGGCTGGGGGCGCGCCGCGCAAAGCCTCGGCCTCACCGTTACCGAGCCGGACCCGGTATCGCTGGCGCAACTGCTGGCGTTTGACCCGGGCAGTTCGGCGTCCATCGTGAGTTGCCTGATCGGCGCGAGAGAAAACGCGCGGCAAATCCGCGAACAGATCAGTTCGGAGATGTGGGAGCAGTTGAACCGCGTCTTTCATGAAGTGAAGCGCGCCGGCTATGACGATCTGCAGGAAGCCAACCCGCTGGAGTTTCTCGAATCCGTGATTGAAGGCATTCACCTGTTCCAGGGCATTACGGATTCGACCATGACGCATGGCGAGGGCTGGCGCTTTCTGCAGGTGGGCCGCTACATGGAGCGGGCGCTGAACACGTCTACCCTGCTTAAGCAGCACTTCCGCGAGTTCCAGTGGGATGACGAAGGGCGCATCTTCCCCAAAGATCACCTGCACTGGATTACGCTGCTACGCTGCTGCACGGCCTTTGAAGCTTACTGCAAAGTTTATACGGCGGATTTGAAAGCCGATCGCATTGCCGAGTTCCTGCTGTTGAGCGGCGAGTTTCCCCACTCCTTGCGATTCTCCCTCGACCGTCTGCATGTGGCCCTGGAAGCACTGCCGGAAGGCGCCTGGACCAAGAAGACGGGAAAAGTGACGCGTTTGAGCGGCAGGCTGCGGGCGAACCTCGGATTCAGCCAAATTGAAGAGATCCTGGCGTCGGGTCTGGATCAGTCGCTGGAGAGCATCACCGAACAGTGCGCGCAAATCCACTCGGCGATCTTCCAGATTTTCGTCAATTACCCCATTGAAGCAGCGGTGGAGGTGTAGCCGTGTTTTACGCGATCCGGCATGTCACCCGGTTCCAGTATGAGGAGCCTGTCAGCGAGACGGTGATGGAGGTGCGCAAGCATCCGCGGACCGAAGGGAATCAGCGCTGCCTGAGTCATACGCTGCGCGTGATGCCGCGGGCTCGCGTGTTTTCCTATCGCGACTACCTGGGCAATACCGTGCTCCATTTCAACGTGCCCGGCCGCTACACCAAATTGATGCTGGCCGCCGATTCGCTGGTGGAAGTGGAGGCGCCGCCCGAGTTGCCGCGTCTGACGGCCGACCATTGGGCGGAGTTGGACACCCAGGTGGCGCAGGGCGACTTCTGGGAGTTTCTGACACCCAGCCACTTCGCACGCCCCAGCCAGGAGTTGGCGGCGTTTGGCCAGGCAATCCACTGCGAGCGTGGCGTGGATCCGCTCACTACCGTGCGCACCATCAAGCGCAAGATCTACGAGCATTTCGATTACGACACCGAAAGCACAGAGGTAGATTCGCCGATCGAGCAGGCGCTACGGATGCGCCGCGGCGTGTGCCAGGATTTTGCGCACATCATGATCACGCTGCTGCGGGAGTTACGGATTCCGGCACGCTACGTCAGCGGGTATACCTTCCACAGCCGGACCAAGGACCGCTCGGTCGAGGGTGCGACGCACGCTTGGGTGGAGGCCTTCCTGCCGCGTGTGGGCTGGCTGGGCATTGATCCAACCAACCGCCTGATTGCCAGTGAACGCCACGTGCGGACGGCGATCGGACGCGATTACGCCGACGTCCCGCCGACGCGTGGCGTCTTCAAGGGCGGCGGGGCGGGGAAGTTGTCGGTGAGCGTGAAGGTGACTCTCTCCGATGCACCGCTGGCCGCGCAGGAAGAGCCGACTACCGAAACCTGGACGCCGGCGCCTGAGCCGGAACAGGTGCTGGCAGGGCCTTATCACCATCACCAACAACAACAGCAACAGCAGTAGTAGCTACGGCCGTCAGGGCTTTGCCCCCAGCCGGAGGGCCGCCATCTCCGAGCCGTTGCGAATATATAACCTGTCGCCCACCAGCACGGGATGATTCCACGTCTTGCCGTCGAGCACCGGCATCCGGGCAACTTCGCTGAACGCATCCGGCTCAGCCTTCACCAGCGCGATCTCCCCTTCTTCCGATAGCACCAGCAGCAGGTTCTGATCCCGCAGCAGCAGCAGTTGGCCCTGGCCGTAGCGGCCTCCCTTCCACTTGCGCTGGCCGTCGTTGGCATCAATGCAGGCGAGGATCGAGTTGTCGAAGCCGTAAACGTGGTTGTTGTGGGCAACGTAGTCGTTGAAGTTCGGCTTCAGCCCCATGGTGGTCCAGCGCTGCTCAATCTTCCAATCGTTGGCCGTCTGCGAGAGCGCAAGGCGCTGCATGCCGGTTCCATCGCCGCCGGTGATGAGAAGGTCCTTGTCCAGAACCGCGGGTTGCACAATGGGGCCATTCGGGGGCCACTCGTGCCTCCATAACAGCCTGCCATCTCGCGGGTCTACGGCATGAATGGCCTGGCTGCTCTGCAGAACAACCTGCGTACTGCCGCCAGCGGTGTAGAGATGGGGTGAGCTATAGCCGCTGCCGCTCTTCGGCCCCTGCCAGCGAGGCTTACCGTTCATGCGATCATAGGCAGCCAGTTGACCGCCGGCGGCAACAATGACGGTATCCTCCACAACCAAAGGCGAACTGGAGAAGCCCCAACCGGGGATCTTCGTTTCGGTATCGTTGGCGACGTTGCGGAACCAGATCCGCGCACCGGTTTTCGCGTCCAGGGCGTTCAGGATGCCGGTGGCACCGAAGGCGTAGACACGCCCTTCGTGCAGCGTGGGCGTCCCGCGCGGGCCGGCCCCGGCGTTGGATTCCCAAAAGCGGGCCTGATCGCGATGGATCCAGATTGGCTCGCCTGTATTGGCGTCATAACAACTGACAATCTCTTCTTCGCCGCGCTGTTCCTGGGTATAGAGCCGGTCGCCGGCGACGGCGAAGGACGACCAGCCAGGCCCGATCGGCTTACGCCACAGTTCCGCTGGTTTCCGGTTCGACCAATCGGTCGCGATCGCCGTGCCGGGAACGATGCTGTCACGGTTGGGTCCACGGAATCCGGGCCATTCGGCAGGGGGCGGAGTAACGACGGGCGCCGGAGCAGGGGCCACCGCCGGCGTCTCGACAGCGGGTGTGGCCGCCGGTGGAGGCGGCGGAAGAACAATGCGTGCCAGCAGTTGCTCCTTCGTCGGAGACCAGCGCCAGACGAATTCTGAGCGTGACTGGCCGGTCATTCCTTCGGTTCTCAAAACCGTAAAGCCGCCGCAGGCCAGCAACACGGTGGACAAAAGGGCCACGCGGCGCGCTGTGGGCATTAGCCCGCGAGTCGCGGCCGCCCACAGCACCAGGGCTAGGCTGAGGATGGGAATAAGATAGATTGGGAACAGCAGCCCCATCATGCCGCCGGCGATGGAGGGATCGAGAAACGGCCGGGTCAGAACGGCCACCGCGATCATCAGCAGCAGGCCGCCCCAGCGTTCCAGCTTCGGCGCACGGCTGAGGAATGCCCACCAGACGACCACGCCAACACCGCAGGCTACACCGCCCAGCACCGCGAACAGAATCGCTTCGGGAAACGCCAGCGGCACCGCGTAGCGGATGATCCACTGCAGAGCCACCAGCAGAAACCCCGGCCAGAGCCGTAGCGGAACAGACGCGGCGTCGCTCATGATCATTCGATACGCACGCCAGCCCGGGAGTGTTCCAGACGATTACACGCCGATGCGGTTGATGCCGTCAAAAGCGGCGGTCTTGTAGCATTCCGCCAGCGTGGGGTAGTTGAACACCGTGTCGATGAAGTAATCGATGGTGCCCCCGAAGGCGAGCACCGCCTGGCCGATGTGAATGAGCTCGCTGGCGCCTTCCCCGATAATGTGAACGGCGAGCAGTTTGCGGTCCTTGGAATTGAAAATCAGTTTGAGAAGGCCGGTGGAATCGCCGATGATCTGGCCCCGCGCGATCTCGCGATAGCGTGCCTTGCCGATCTCGTAAGGAATGCCGTCGGCGGTGAACTCCTCTTCGCTGCGGCCGACCATGGAGATCTCCGGGATCGTATAGATGCCGTAGGGGAACAGTTCCGGCACCGAACTGGCCTCCTCATCGAAGGCGTGCGCGGCGGCCAGGCGGCCCTGCTCCATGGAGGTGGACGCGAGGCTGGGGAAGCCGATCAGGTCGCCAACGGCATAGATGTGGGGGACGGCGGTCTGGAAGCTGCCGTTTACTTTCAGCCGGCCGCGATCATCCGCCTTCAGCCCTGCGGCTTCCAGGTTCAGCCGGCTGGTGTTGCCGGTGCGGCCGATAGAGTAGAGGGCCTTCTCCGTGAGGATCTGCTTGCCGCTGGCGAGATTGATGCGAACACGCGGGCCGTTTTCGTCCTCCACCTTCTCAATGCCGCTAACTTCTTCCCCTAACCGCATGGTCACGCGGTTCTCCCGCAGGTGATACGTGAGCGCATCGGCCATCTCGTCATCGACGAAAGGCAGCAGGCGGGGACGCTTGTCCACCAGGGTGACGCGCACGCCCAGCGCCGCGAACATGCTGGCATACTCGCAGCCGATGACACCGGCCCCAATCACCGCCAGGGTGCGCGGCAGTTTGTCCAGCCGCAGAATGTCGTCACTGGTGAAGATGCGCAGGCCATCGAAGGGAATATGAGAATCCTGAGTGGCTTCGGTGCCGACCGCGAGAATGATCTTCTCCGCGGTGACCGTGCGTGTGGTGTGCGAATCGGAATGATCCAGCTTGATGGTGTGGGAATCGACGAAGGAGCCATAGGCGGAGATGACTTCCACGCGATTGCGAATCAACTGGTGCCGGGTGACTTCGATTTCGTGACGGATAACCTGATCCGTGCGCAGCAGCAGGTCTTCCATGGTGATGTTCTGTTTCACCGAGTAGGAAGCCCCGTAGAAGGCGCGTTCGCGATAGCCGGAAAGGTACATCACGGCTTCGCGCAAAGTTTTGCTGGGGATGGTGCCGGTATTGACGGAGACGCCGCCGACCACGGCTTTCCGTTCGACAACAGCGACCCGCTTGTCCATCTTGGCTGCCTGGATGGCCGCGCGTTGACCGCCCGGGCCGGAACCGATAACCAGAAGGTCGTAGTCGTACGGAGGACTGGATTGCGTCACGTTCATGGAGAAGGCCGCACGGTGGCGGTTCTTCCATCATAGAAAATGACGCTGGGCCGACGCGAACTATTGCACGTTCACCTTCACGGGCTGTTCGATGAGTTTCGGGTCGGCACCGGCGGTCATCAACATCAGGCTGAAGCGGCCAGCCTTGCAATCGGCCGGAATCTTGAACTTGATGTTGTCCGCGGCCTGCGTCACGATCACCACCTTCACGTCGTTCTTGCCATCGGTGAGATAGAGTTCCGCGACAGCGGCTTTGGTGAGGTTTTCCCCTTTGACCACAGCTTCCGCGCCGGCTTTGCAGTCGGCCGGTTCCACACTGAGGAGACGAGGCATGTTTTGCGCCCAGAGGGAAAGGGCGAGAACGGCGAGGACAGCGGTTCGGATGAGGTTCACAGGTCACCTACCTTTGCCGCCCATCCTATTGCGCCTTTTCGTGAAAAGCAATCGGGTGGAAACAGGAATCAGGGTAATGCCAGATGAAAGCGCGGCTAAGGAACGTCCATCGCATCATGCGGGAGTTCGGCGGTCAGTACGGTTCCGCGCTCTTCCGTGCTTTCCGCGTAAAGTTCCCCGCCAAGTTCACGCACCATCTGGCGGGCACTGAAGAGTTCCCAATTCGCGGTTCCAATCTTATCCCCCACAGACCGAAAAGCGGGATCGAACAAGTGCAGCAGGTCGGCCTCTACCAGCACACGCCGGGGTTGGCGCACCTGGATTCGGATGAACTCGGCCTCCGAAGTGAGCACCACCTGTGCCCCGTCTTGGCGGCAGAATTCAAACATCGAAGTGAACACTGCGCTCAGTACCTGCGGGCGGGAGATGATCTCGAGTTTATCGGGAGTGGTAATGTCCAGCGCCGCCCCCTCCGCTAACGGCACAATCTGCGCGACGTCCCGAAGCAGCAGCGGCAAGTCGAGTTGCTGCACGTCGGCTCGATCGAGATTCGTGACGCGGCGCAGGCGGGCGGCGATTTCGTTGAGCCGGTCGACAGACGCTTTGATAGACGTGCAGAGTTCGGTGGCCAGTTCCAGATAACGGGGCTCCCCGCCGGCGCTCTGGAGTTTGTCGATGGTGCGCAGCAGCGTGTCAACCGAACTGTTCAAGGCGCCGATGGGAGAGTTGATTTCATGACTGACCGCCGCGGCCAGGCGCCCCAGCGACGCAGCCGACTCGGCAAGCACGGCGCGCGTCTCCGCGTGACGCATCAATTCGGCCGCTTCTAAAGCACGGCGGCGAGCGTCGGCGAGCTTTTCGGCCCGCCGTTCGCGTTCCACCAACAACTCCTCTTCCCGCTTGACCGCGGCAAGATGCGCCAGCACGGTGGCGGTGTTCAGATCTTCGACGGTGAAATGCGGCGCTTCGGTTTTATGCAGATAGAGAAGCCCATGCACATCCTTCTCGGTTTGCAGCGGCGCCGCGATGATGCTGCTGACGCCTTGCAGCAGAAGACTATGCGCGTCGTGGAAGCGCGAATCGTCCCGCACGTCCACGGCGAAGATGGACACCCGTTCCCGCAGGACACGATCGCGGATGGTGGTGCTGATGGGCAGGTCGGGCCCGGCGGAGGCGCGCACGGCAAGGGTGCCGTCTTCCAGAATCAACAGCGCGCCGCGCTCGGCATGCATGTGGCGCATGGCGGTGGACAGAATCACGCCGTACCAGCCCTTCGGCCCGGGCCGCAGCAACTGGCGGCAGACGCGCACCAGCAGGTCCACGGAACCCCGGGCCGGGCCCGCCTGGATGGCATCGGTGAGCGTGCGCTCGGCGTGTAGGGCATCGGCGGGGACGAAAGCCGGTGCCGGTTCCCGGGAGACGGGTGCCCCGCCAGCCAGGCCACTGGCTTCAAAGCGCAGGATCACATGGCCGGCGGAGATGATATCGCCATCCAGCAGTTCGCGGTCGCCGTTGATGGCGTCGCCATTGACGCGCGTGCCGTTGCGGGTGCCCAGGTCGCGCACCGCCCAGCATGCGTCGTCGCGCTTCACCAGCATGAAGTGCTGCCGGGAAAGCGTGCTGTCCTCAGGAAAGCTGAGGTCATTCATGCGCACGCGGCCGACCGTAACGTTCGCATCGGCTAAGGGCGTTGTCCGCTCCGCGCCTTCGGGGCGTAGGATGCGCAGCAGGTATTGCATTTCGCTATTGCGAAGGCTTCGCCAGTTCTTCGTAGAGCGCTGGCCGACGCTGCTCCAGCAGGAACTGCCGCTCGCTCGCGCGCAGGGTGACCGTGGCCGTGACGATCTGGTCTTGCTCGCCTTGGTTCTGCGCGACGATCTTGCCGCGCGGGTCAATGATAAGGGTGCGCTTAGGATGGACAAACGCCAGCCACACGCCGTTCTCATAGGCGCGGACGCGCATCATGATGTCGTTCATTTCGCCATAACCTCCCCAGGAAGGCACTAACAGGAACTGTGCACCCTTGAGAGCGAGAATGCGCGAGGTTTCTGGCAACTGGCGGTCGAAACAGATCAAGGTGCCCCAGCGGCCGAAGGCGGTGTTGGCGATGGGAAACTCGGTGCCCTTGGTATTGAATGGCTCGTCGGCGGCGGTATGGCTCTTCGAATAACGGGAAGCGACGGCACCATCGGGGCTGAAGATCACCGCGGAATTAAACATTTTCCCATCGCGGCGTTCGGCGAATCCGATGAGCAGGTAGACCTTCAGTTCGCGGGCTAGGGCGGCGATGCGGTTCAGCAGGGGTCCGTCGAGTTCCTCGCCGGCGCGTGCGGTGTAGCCTTCGCGCTCCAGGCCCGGCGTGCGCTTTTCGTTGCCGACATAGCCTTCGAGAAATCCTTCGGGCGTGCTGATCACCTGGGCGCCTGCCGCGGCGGCCTGCCGCGCGTACTTCTGCAGTTTGGCGAAGTTCGCCTCTTTGTTCCACGGTTCGGGCGTAAGGCTGAGGCCAGCGAAGACAAACGTATGGTCGCCCGCGCTGGCCGTGATAGCGGTCAGGAGGCTGATAATGGCCGCGATGCGCATCCCGGTTGGCAGAATAACATAACCTCACGGCTCGGCAGGCTCGGTTGAGCCCCAGGGATGAGTTGTGGCATCCAGTAAGAGTGATGTCTCATCAGCAGACGCGATATTCCATACTGGATCTGGCTCCGGTGCGTGCCGGTGGCACCGTGGGCGAGACGCTGCACAACACCTTGGACGTGGCGCGGCATGCCGAAGAATGGGGATACACCCGCTATTGGTTGGCCGAGCATCACAACATGCCCGGCATCGCCAGTGCGGCGACATCGGTCCTGATCGGCTATGTCGCCGGCGGTACGTCGCGCATCCGCGTAGGGTCGGGCGGCATCATGCTCCCGAATCATCCATCACTCGTAATTGCCGAGCAGTTCGGTACGCTGGAGAGCCTCTATCCCGGGCGCATCGATTTGGGATTGGGACGAGCGCCAGGCTCAGATGGACTGACCATGCGGGCGCTGCGCCGGGGAATCGTGGAGAGTGAGGAGGACTTCCCGCGGCAGGTGTCCGAGTTACTGGAATTACTGGGTCCGGAGCAGGCGGGGAAGCGATTGCGGGCATTTCCGGGACAGGGTACCCAGGTGCCAATCTGGCTGCTGGGTTCCAGCACGTTCAGTGCACAACTGGCGGCGAAACTGGGGTTGCCGTTTGCCTTCGCCAGCCACTTTGCGCCGGCATTGTTGGAGGAAGCGATCCATGTCTACCGGCGCAACTTTCAGCCATCGGCCAATTTGGAGAAGCCTTACGTGATGGCGGGAGTGCCGGTGGTGGCCGCCGAGACCGATGAACAGGCGCGCTATCTGGCAACCACACCGCAGCAGCGCGTACTGAGCCTGATGCGCGGCGGGCCGATCTTCCTGCAGCCGCCCGTGGAATCGATGGAAGGGCGTTGGAGTGAGGCGGAACGCTGGATGGTGGAATCGAAGTTAGGCGTGATGATCACCGGCGGGCCCGAAACGGTGCGGCGGAAGTTGGAGGAGTTTGTCGCCTACGCCGGCCTCGATGAAGTGATGTTTGTCTGTGATCTGTATGAACATGCGCACCGCCTGCGGTCGCTGGAGATTGTCGCCGCAGTTATGAATTCCACAGTCGGAGCCGGGACCCGTTAGCATTAAGGTCATGCCGCAGTCGATGCTGCTCATGACCTGGCAGGAGGTTTCGTCCGATTTGATTCACCTCGGACTGGCGTATCTGTTGGCCTTGCCGATCGGTTGGGATCGCGAGCAGGAAGTACACACGGCGGGGATCCGTACCTTTCCGCTTGTCGCCGTGGCCAACTGCGGCATCATCCTGATGGTGACTTCGGTACCGGGGCATTCTTTCGACAACCTTTCGCAAGTGCTGCAGGGGATTCTGACCGGGATCGGGTTTATCGGCGGTGGAGCGATCCTGCGGGATCAGGCATCGGTAAAGGGGACGGCCACGGCCGCAAGCGTCTTTAACATCGCGATCGTGGGCTGCGCGGTCGGCTTCCGGCTCTATCACATTGCCGTGGTTCTTGCGGCGCTGAATCTGTTCACGCTCCGGGCGTTGCGCGGGCTGAAGAAGGCTACCGTTTCGAAGCCAGAAACTCCCGCGCCACTTCCGTAGCCTGGCGCTGGCGCCCGGCCACTTCATAGTTCAGGCGCCGCATCACCGTATCGTCGATGGCGCCGGAAAGTTCGTTCAGCGCCTTGCGAACTTCGGGCGTCAGTGCGGCGCCGCGGGCCACAATGGCCGCCTGGTACGGCGGAAAGTAGCTTCGATCATCTTCCAGCACCGTGAACTCGCCGGTGGCGAGCAGACCGTCGGTGGAGTTGGCCGCAGCCAGGTCCACCCTGCCGCTGCGGAGGGCGGCGTACAACAGCCCGAGATCCATGGTGGTGGGATTGCCGTCCATACGTAGCGCGTAGGCCTTCTGCAGGCCGGGCCAGCCATCGGGCCTTGTCAGGAACTCGTAGCCGACGCCCAGCTTCCATGGCTGGGCATTTGCCGCTTCGGAGAGCGTGCGGATGTTAAGCCGGTCCGCGTCTGCCTTGCGGACAACCATCGCAAAGGTGTTGTTGAAGCCGAGCGGATCCAGCCATTCGAGGTGCCATTGTTTGTAGCCTTCCCGCACTTGCTGCAGGGTCTCGCCCGGAGAGGAGTTGGGCGGCAGCTTGAGCACCGTGGTGAGCGCCGTGCCGGTGTATTCCGGCAGAAGGTCGATCTGGCCGCTGGTGAGCGCGGTCTGCGCCAGCAGCGCGCCACCGAGATTGAACTTGCGATCCACGGGCTGGCCCACTCGCTTTTCCAGATGCTGCGCAACGATTTCACCAAGAATCAGCTGCTCGGTGAAATTCTTCGCCCCAACGGTAAGGCGGTCACTGCGGCCGCCACACGCGGTCAGCAGCATCATCAACGGGATAAGCGTCGTTCGCACCAGGCGAGTCCTCCATCGGTGAGTAAGGCTAGCAGAGCTGCGGGCGCGGCGCCGGCAAGAATCTCTCCGGTGTTCAACGAAGCAAGTCCGCGAAAGATAAGGACACCGAGTCCGCCGCCACCGATAGCCGCCGCAATCGTGGCGGTGCCGATCGTAGTGACCGCGGCGATCCGCACGCCGGCGAGGATGGTGCGTGCGGCCAGTGGGATCTCCACGTAGCGAAGCATCTCGCTGGGGCGCATGCCGATCGCCAGGGCGGATTCACGCAGAGCCGGGTCAATGCCTTCAATGCCGGCGACAGTGTTGCGAAGGATGGGAAGCAGGGCGTAAAGGATCAGGGCAACGATGGCGGGTCGCGGGCCGATGCCGCCGAGGACCGGGAGAGTGATCAGAAAGCCGAACAGCGCCAGGCTGGGTATCGTTTGGGCGATGTTGGCCAGGCCTACCAGCCAGCGTTCGAGCGCCGGATAGCGGGTGACGGCTATGCCGGCAGGCACGCCAATCGCCGCCGCCAGGGCAATGCTGAGAGCCACGATGACAATGTGTTCCAGCAGCAGCGCGGGAAGATCGGGCGGCAGGCTCATGCATCCTCCCCTAAAAACGCCGCCACAATCGGGTTGCCGGACGACTGGAAGGCTGCGGGCGCGTCCAGCACTTCCATACGGCCCTCATAAAGCAGGCCCACCAGCGACCCAAGTCGCAAGGCCTCGCGCATGTCGTGCGTGACCAGAACCGTGGTCTGGCCATGGCGCCGCTGCAGGGTCTGGAACAGCCGCTGCATGTCGATTCGCGTGACCGGATCAAGCGCGCTGAAAGGCTCATCCAGAAGTAGGATCGGCGGTTCGGTCGCCAGCGCGCGGGCCAGGCTGACACGCTGACGCTGCCCTCCGCTGAGTTGCCGGGGATAGCGATGGCGGAAGTCTGCCGGAGCCAGTTGCACCTCCTCCAGTAACTGTGTCACCCGAGCCTGGATGCGATCCTGCCGCCAGCCTGCGAGTTTGGGAGCAAGGCCGATGTTCTGCTCGACCGTCATGTGCGGGAACAAGCCGCCGTCCTGGAGCACGTAGCCCGTTTGGCGGCGCAGGTCGATGGGATCCCACACGGCACTGCTGCGGCCGTTGATGAGCACTTCGCCTTCCTGGGGCAGCCGCAGGGCGTTGATCAGCCGCAGGAGCGTCGTTTTCCCCGCACCACTGGGACCGACCAGGGCAAGCGTCTGGCCTGACGGCAGTGTGAAGCTGAGGTCCTCGACAATGGAGCGGTCCGCAATCCGGCACGTGACCGAGCGGAACTCGATCTGCATTTTCAGTCCGCCTGCTTGGGTGGGTTGGCCGGAAGATGCACGGTAAAGCGCGTATCGCCAGGAACAGAGTTAACCGTGATAGTGCCGCCATGACGCGCGGTGATGATGCGATAAACAGTGTCCAGACCGAGCCCCGTGCCCTTTCCCACCGGCTTTGTTGTGAAGAAGGGATCAAAAATGCGATTGCGCACGGCTTCGGGAATGCCTGGGCCCGTGTCGCCAATCTGCACGCACACCCCATCGCCTTCCCGCTGCGTTGTGACGGTGAGTTTGCCGTTGCCGTTCATCGCGTCCAGCGCATTGTCGATCAGATTCGTCCAGACCTGGTTGAGCTCGCCAGGGTAGGCGCAGATGATCGGCAGTCGCGGATCGAACTGGCGCTCAATGAAGATGGTGCCCGATTTGAGCTTCGCGGCGAATATGGTGAGCGTGCTGTCCAGGCCCTTGTGGATGTCGGTGTCTTGAAGATCCGCGCGATCCATGTAGGTGTACTGCTTCATCGCCTTCACCAGGTTCGACACACGGTCGGCCGCGGTTTGCACTTCGTTCGCCAAGGCCGACATGCGGAGCGTGGCTTCCAGCCAGTCGATGGCGGCTTGCAGCGCTTCACCTTCAAAGACGGCGCCCACCGATGAGATGCAGGAGAGCGTGAAACCGGCATCCACGAGCGTGGGCGCTTTCTCCCAGCCGTTGGTGAGACCGCGGTCCTCCATCCACTGTTCAATGGCCTGTTCGCGATCGCTGCGTTCCACCGAATCCAGGATCTCGCCAGGCTCGGTGTCGGTGCGAATCTCTTCCTCCAGTTTGAGGAGAGCTTCGCGTTGCGTCTCATTGAAGCGGCAGTCGTAGCGGATGGATTGGAGCCGCATCGTGGTGATGGCCTCATCCAGCGCACGCGCGGCGCGAGCGGCCGCGGAGGCCGGGTTATTCAGCTCATGCGCCAGGCCTGCCGACAACTTCCCCAGCGATGCCAGCTTATCGCGCTGCCGCGTTTGCGCCTCGATATCGCGCGACCGGGCCGCCATCGCCGTGATGATGGTGCGCGCCACCGGATCATCTTTCGATGCGATTTTGCGGAACTCACTGTTGGCGATGCGGACCACACGCGTCGGACCGATGGTCGTTCCAGTGGCGATAGCGGGTCCGCCGGTCAGCATGGAAATTTCGCCGCAGAAATGGCCGCGATTGTGCACGGCCAGCGTGATCGACTCCGTGCCGGAGCGCTTCGTCACACGCACCTGCCCTTCCAGCACGGCAAAGAACGGGTAGTCGCGATCCCCCTCGGAGAACAACACGTGGCCCCCGGGGAAGTCGAGCACTTCCCCCACCGTCGGCAACTTCGCCAGCAGGTCTTCCGGCAATACAGGAAACAGGCTGGCTTCCCGCAAATCATGCAGCATATCAGCGCACCTTGCTGAGATATTGGTGGACCATCGCCACCGTGATGGAGCCTTCGCCAACGCTGCTGGCGACGCGCTTTACCGAGCCGCAGCGTGTGTCCCCCGCTACGAAAACACCCGGCAGTCCGGTCTCCAGAAGAAAGGGATCGCGGTCGGGAGTCCAGCGCGCCGGGCGCTTGCCGTCGCGCATCAGTTGGGGGCCCGCCAGGATGTAGCCGTGTTCATCCATGGGCACCACGCCCTTGAGCCATGACGTACACGGCTGCGCCCCGATGAAGATGAACAGCGCGTTCGCGGGTACCTCCGCGCGTTCGCCGGTCTTGCGATTGGCCAGCGTAAGGCCGGTGAGTTTCGCATCGCCATGCGCCTCGGCGATTTCAGTATGCGGCAGCACTTCGATGTTGGGCGTCGCTTCGATCTGGTCAATGAGGTATTGCGACATGGTGGCGGCCAGCGACTCGCCGCGCACCAGCATGGTCACTTTGCGCGCGTACTTGGAAAAGTGCATCGCGCCCTGGCCCGCCGAGTTAGCGCCACCCACCACGAAGACCTCTTCGTCTTTGCACGAGACCGCTTCCGTCATCGCGGCGCCATAGTAAATGCCGGCCCCGGTGAGCTTTTCGATACCTGGCGCGTCGAGCTTGCGCCAAGCCAAGCCAGTGGCGATCAACACCGAAAAGCTGGTGACTTCCGATCCGTCGCGGAACTGAAGAATGCGGTAGTTGCCTTCGGCCCGAAGCGAAACCACCTCCTGCGGCGCAAGGATCTCCGCACCCAACCGCTTGGCCTGCGTGACCGCGCGGCGCGTCAGATCAGCACCCGAGACGCCGGAAGGAAATCCCAGGTAGTTCTCGATCTTGGAACTCATGCCGGCCTGGCCGCCCGGGCCTTCGCGATCCACCAGCAGCGTGCAAAGCCCTTCTGACGCGCCGTAGACCGCGGCCGCCAGCCCCGCGGGTCCTGCACCGACAATCGTCAGATCGTACAGAGGGCTTTCGGCACGCACGCGCAACCCGACTTTTTCCGCCACCTGCTCCGGCGTCGGCGTGGGCAGGCGCGACCCGTCCGGGAAGACCGCCACCGGCAACTCATCGGTTGGTCCCAGGGCTTCCAGGTAACGCCGCACGTCGCCATCCTGCGCTTCCACATCCACCCATTGAAACGGGATATGGTTGCGGCCGAGGAAATCCTTCAGTTGGTGCGTTTGGGGGCTCCAGCGGTGTCCAACAATACGGATGCCCTCAAACGGTGGGCGATAGTTGCCACGCCAGTCTTCGAGTAGATCATCCAGGACAGGATACAGCCGCTCTTCCGGTGGATCCCACGGCTTCAGAAGATAGTGATCGATTTTGACGTCGTTGATGGCTTTGATCGCCGCATCCGTGTCGGCATAGGCAGTGAGCAGCGCGCGGCGCGCATCGGGGAATACCTGCAGCGCGCCGGCAAGGAAGGTCACGCCATCCATGCCGGGCATGCGCTGATCGGCAATCAGAAGCGCCACGGGCTCATTGCGAAGTTTCAGTTTGCGAAGGGCGTCGAGAGCCTCTTCGCCGGAAGCCGCACGCAAAATGCGGTACTCCTGGCCATAACGCTTGCGCAGATCGCGCTCCACCGAACGCAGAACGTTCGGATCATCATCCACGGTAAGAATACTGGGTTTTGTCATTCCGGCCGGCAGCCCTTGGCTTTGAGTATAGGATGCCGGCCGGGGCCGGGAGGGAGCAACGAAGCTGCGATGTGTGTTTAATCCTGCGAGAGGTTCACTGAGGCGGCGGCAGGCGCGATCCGGTTGCGCTTGTTGGGCGAGAAGGAGCGCTTGTAGGTGTTGGGGTCGCCGTTAAAACGCACCGCTTCGATCTCGCACGCTTCGGCGGCGCAGCGGAAGTCGATCTTGCCCGAGCCGGGCTTCCCGCTCGTACGCAGGGGCGCCTGGAAGATGGCGGCACTGCGCGTGTCCACGTGCTCAATGATGTAGGCGCCCGTGGCCGTGCGACCGATGGTGTACTTGCCGGCCGGCATCGGATGGCCCGAGATCTGGAAGGGGAAAGGCACGTCGGCGACGGCTTTGCGAACCACCGGAGAAGCGTGCAGGGTGCTCATCGCGATGGCCGCGGTGATGATGATCTTGGTCCAGGTTTTCATGTTCGTTGTCTCCTTGTTTTGTTTCGGTCCGGGCTTGCCGGTTACGCAAGGAATGAGTGCACGACGCGAGCCAGGGTGTAAGTGATTGAAATTGCGTGGACCGAATGCGTTTCGTTAACGCTTTGGTGAATGGCGTTAACGGTTCGTGGCGGGCGACAATGAGATTCATTCGATGAAGGCAGTGGAGATTATCCCGGTGGCCTTGAGCCGCGACGCGGCCGTGATTGCGCAAGCCGCCGCATTCCTCGACGAGGACGAACAGCGCCGCGCGGCACGCTTCGTCGTGGAGGAACCGCGCCTGTCGTTCACCGTGGCCCGCGCGGTGTTGCGGATTCTATTAGGG
Source organism: Bryobacterales bacterium (assembly GCA_016789745.1). Lineage (GTDB taxonomy): Bacteria > Acidobacteriota > Terriglobia > Bryobacterales > Bryobacteraceae > CADEFT01. Next base: position 13,899 of record JAEUQF010000386.1, on the reverse strand, counting down.
CAGAGATTAGGCATCGCGCCCGCGGCGGTGCGTTTCACCTATGGTGCCTATGGCAAGCCTGCCGTCAATGGAGACCTGCGGTTCAACCTGTCGCATGCCGGCTCAATGGCGCTGTATGGATTTGCCTGGGGGCGGGAGATTGGGGTCGACATCGAACACCACCGGCGCCAGACCGATCGCATGGGCATCGCGCAACGCTTCTTCCATCCTGACGAGTGTGCGCGGATATTGCAGTTGCCCGAGGAACTGCGGGAAAAGGCGTTCTACGACGTCTGGTCGCGCAAGGAGGCCTACATCAAGGCGACGGGGATGGGATTGTCATTGCCCCTGACGGGGTTCCAGGTTCCCGTGGCGGGCGGTGAATTGCGGAAGTGGAGCGAGGATCCGCGCGATTGGACAATGTGGCTGCCGCCGCGTGAACTTGCCGGATACTCTTACGCCATGGTGTATGAGGGGGCTGCGTCCGATGTGCTGGATGAGGGAGTGGTCCGTTGTGAGCGAATCCTGGCAGCTCCTTAGGCACTCCTGAGTTTTGACGCTACCCCCGCCCGGTAAGCGGCATCTTCGTGGCCATCACCGTCATCGTCAACACATTCGACTCCAACGGCAGCCCCGCCATAAACAGCACCGCGTCCGCCACATGCTGCACATCCATGCGCGGCTCCACCATCATCGTCCCATTCGCCTGCGGAACGCCCTGTGTCATCCGCTGCGTCATCTCCGTCGCCGCATTCCCGATATCAATCTGCCCGCAAGCAATATCGAACGCACGGCCATCCAAGGAAATCGACTTCGTTAACCCCGTAATCGCATGCTTGGTCGAGGTGTACGGCGCCGAATTCGGCCGCGGCGTCTGCGCTGAAATCGAGCCATTGTTGATAATCCGGCCCCCCTGCGGCCGCTGCTTCTTCATCAACCGCATGGCATGCTGCGCGCATAGGAACGCGCCCGTCAGATTCACGTTCACCACGTTCGACCACTGCTCGAACGTCAGTTCGTCCATCGGAATGGCGGGCGCCCCCATCCCGGCGTTGTTAAACAGCAGATCCAATCGCCCGAACTCCGCCTCGATCCGTTCAAACAATGCAGCCACTGCGGCAGGCTGCGTCACATCGCTCGGCACGGCCACCAAACGACCGCCGTCCGGCGAGCCCATTGCAACCGTCTTCTCCAACTCGGCGGCACGCCGCCCAGCCAATACCACGTTCCAACCGTTCTTCTGTAAAGTAAGGGCGCTGGCGCGGCCTACACCGCTGCCAGCGCCCGTAACCAAGGCGATTTTGCTCATGAACTGACGATCTTACCAGTAAACCTTCAGACCCACCTGCAACTGACGCGGTTCATTGGCCGTGTTCAGCACCTGCCCGAAGTTGTTGGCGTTCAGGTTGGTGGAGCCGGTTCCAAAGATCACGCGGTTGAAGATGTTGAAGGCTTCCCCGCGCAGATCGATGCGAAGCTTCTCGGTGACGTTGAAGGTCTTGCCCAGACTCACGTTTTCCGACCGGCCCCAGAAGGAGCGCACCTTCGGGTTGTAGCGGGTCGCGTTACCGGGAGCGATCGGCTGCGCTCCGAACTGGGCCGCCGGTTTCAGGAAGCGGTCGACGGCCGGATCGAACTCACTACCCGCAATTGGCGCGCGCCACCCCTCGTAGGAGTCCACCTGCGGACGCGTTGCGTAGGTGAACGTTGGCAATACGTTGTTGCGAGCCAGTGCGATTGGCAGGCCGCTGCCGTATACCTGAATCCCCGCCAAACGCCAGCCGCCGATGATCTGGTTCAGAATGCCGCCGGTGGCCCACCGTTGTCCCTTGCCGAACGGCAAATTGTACAGCGTCGAGAACTTCACCATGTGTGTCTGGTCGTAAGCGCCGATCGACTTCTCAATCCGCCGGTTGTACTGATCCTGCGTCGTCGCGCCCGTCGCGAAGTAGGTGTCGGAATCGGTCAACAGCTTTGAGAACACATAGCTCCACTGGAACGCCAACCCCTTGGAGAAGCGCCGGTCAGCCTTGATCACCAATGCGTGATAAGAAGAGTGACCGCTCTTGTCGCCGTTCTGTACGCCGGTGTTGATGCTCGAGTACTGCGGGTACGGGCGCAGCGCTTGGGCCAACGTAGCGTTGCTGCCCCACAGTTGCGCGAAGCCGGCGAACGGCTCGCGGAAGCCCGCGTTCTGCACCGCCGCACTGTTGATGTTGCCGCGCAGCAGTGCCACCGCCTGCGTTACTCCAAAGCGGCTCACCAGATTGTCGTAAATTGGCGTCGGCACCTGGTTCAGGTTCAACAAGCCCGTCTGCAGATGCGTGCCGACGTTCGCGTTATACGCAATCTCCATCGTCATGTTGCTGGCCACCTGCCGCTGGATGTTGAACGTCCAGAACAGGCTCTCCGGCGCGCGTGTGGCTTCCTGGCCCTGCCAGTAGTCCACCGTGTTGCCGTTCGAGAACGAAGGGTCGATGCGCGGCGGCAGCGTGTAGGCCGGCAAACCCTGGTCCAGGACAAACGTCGGCTGTACGCCCTGCGAACCGTTGTTGAACTGGTACTGGCCAATAAAGCCTGCAAAGTGGCCGCTGCCCTGCACGGCCGTCACACGCGAGAAGGAGCGGCCGAATGCCGTCCGGAACGTCGTCTTTTCATTTGGCGTGAAAGCGATGCCGATGCGCGGTCCGATGCCGCCATACCAGCCCGGCACCAGGCTCCGCGTCCCTTCACGACCCTGTCCGAAGCCCGCAAACCAGAGTGCCCCGGGAATGTTTCCCGCCGCCGGATTCGGCCGCGTGGGATTGAAGTCGGAGTATTCATCCTTAAGGTTCGTCGGCGGCATCGTCAGGTCATAACGAAGGCCGATATTCAGCATCAATCTGCGCGTAATGCGGAAGTCATCCTGCGCATAGAAGCCGTAATAAGGGTACCGCTGCGTCACGTTGCGGATGGTCTCGGTGCGCCCCAGGAACGCCTGTCCCAACAGGAACGATGCGAAAGAGCTGCCACCGCTGGTGGGGAACGACGTGTTGCCCGGAATCGACGTGCTCAGGAAGCTGAAATCCGCACGGCCCGCGATGTCCTGCTGGCCGAAGCCATCGGCATTCTGCTGCTGGAACTGAAAGCCAAACTTCAACGTGTGCTTGCCGCGAATGTAGCTCAGATCGTCCTTCAAACCCCACCCCGGCTGGTTCGTGCCGTTGTACGACGCACCGCCCCACGTGGTGTACTCGGTGAAGTTAATGGTGGGGAAGTTCTGGTTGCAGTCCACCACATTCTTCATGCAGACCTTGTCTTTCCAGTTCTTGTCCACATTCGCCGAATAGCTGTTCTTGATGAAGGTGTTCCGGGCGAACGACAGGTGGTTGATCATCGTCGAGGAGATCGTGTAGTCATGGGTCAGTCGGATCGCATCGGTATCCCACGCCTGGATCTGCCCGTTCCAGAGCGGCTCCGGCAAGCCCGGCGCACCCGCCGGACCCGGCTTGTTGCGGAACCGCGTGGTGTTCCACAGAACCGAAACGCGGTGGTTGCTTCCAATCAGTTGGTCGCCCTTGATGCTCCACTTATCCGTCGGCGTGATCATCGTGCCGCCGCTCACCAGATAGTTGTTCCGCACATAGAGGCTGGTGCCCGGCGCTCCGCCCCGGTTCGGCTGCACCGTCCGGCCAAATTCCGTGATCGAGCGTGCCGTGCTGGAGAACAGGCTTGCCGGAATTTGATTGCCGGGAAACGGATCGCGTATGGATCCCGCTCCATTCGGATTCGCCCGCGTCGTTGCAGGATTGTAGATCGTAATCGGACGGTTATTCTGGTCCACCCAGTTGCTGAAGTTGCCGCTGTACATCTCCGGCGTTGGCACGCTCAGAATCGTGTCGTTCGCGCCGACGCGATTGCGGAAGCCTTCATACGAAACAAAGAAGAACGACTTGTTCTTGCCGTTGTAGACTTTTGGAATCCACACTGGCCCGGACACCGTGAATCCGAAGTCATTCTGGCGATAAACCGAACGCCTGGCTGCAAAGAAGTTCCGCGCGTCCATCGCATCGTTCCGTAGAAAGTCATACGCCGAACCATGCAGATCATTGGTGCCGCTCTTGGAAGCGAACGTCATCACGCCGCCGCCGGCCTGTCCATACTCCGCCTTGAACCCGTTGGTGTCGACCGTGAACTCTGTCAGCGACTCTACGGAAGGCGTATTCAACGCCGCTTCCGCTGTATCGCCGGAGCGGTTCGTCCCCACCGAGTGGCCGTCCAGCGTGGCATCCCATTGCGCCACCTGGCCGCCGCCCAGCGCCAATCGCTGCCCCTCGCCACGAGCTTCCGCTGCTACCGCGACCAGGTTAAACGGGCTGCGCATCGCGCCGCCCACTACCAGCGGCAACTCATCCACCAGTTTGTTCTCCACCAATGTGGAGACCTTCGCATTTTCTGTCTGGATCGTTGACGCTGCCGCGGTGATCTCAATCGTCTCGCTCACCTGCCCCAGTTGCAGCACCGCGTCCACGCGCACTGTGGACCCCGCGCTCACCACCAGGTTCTGCTGTACGAAACGCTTGAAGCCGGAGGCTGTGATTTCCATGCGGTAGCCGCCAGGAAGAAGGTTGGCGGCGTTGTACTCACCAGCTGCGGTGGACGTCAGCGTTACGGTTGCGTTCGTATCGCGTTGCGTTATAGTTAGCGTCGCGCCGGCCACCGCCGCGCCGCTGGGATCGGATACGATTCCGGTGATGTTACCGCGTTCGCTTTGTGCCCAGACAGCGAACGAAGACACGAGGAGACACGTCAGACCGAGGACTGTTCTCATAAAGATACCTGGGGAGATACAGTATCACACCCGGAGGGCCGTTGTTCGCCAGCGCATAATCACTTCGTTGCAGTACAAGGTCATACGCCGCGAGCCTCCCGCCCGCCTGTGAAATAATCGCTGGGTGGTTTTCCGTCGAGCCCTGCTGTTGCTTGCCTCTTCCCTGACGCCGGCGTTTTCCGCCGCGCCTCCCTCCGATCTTGATAAACAGTTCGCGCAAACCGTGCGCCCCTTCCTGGCCACCTACTGCGTCTCCTGCCACGGCGCTGCCAATCCTGCTGCGCAGTTCGATCTGGTGCAATACACTGCAGTCTCGGACGTCGTCCGTGACCATCACCGCTGGGCCTTAGTGGCCGAAAAGTTGGTGTCCGGCGAGATGCCCCCCAAAGCCATGAAGCAGCCCACTGCCGAATTGCGGCAGCAGGTGCAGCACTGGGTGGAAGCCATTCGCCAGTCGGAGGCCCGTAAGAATGCCGGTGACCCGGGCCTGGTTCTGGTCCGCCGTCTGAGCAACGCCGAGTACAACAACTCCATTCGCGACCTCACCGGCCATGACCTCCGTCCCGCGCGCGAGTTTCCCGTCGATCCTTCGAACTCAGCGGGCTTCGACAACTCCGGTGAGTCGCTCTCCATGTCTCCGGCGCTGCTCAACAAGTACCTCCAGGCCGCGCGCGAAGTGGCCAATAACCTTGTCCTGCGCCCCATCGGAATCGCCTTCGCCCCGCATCCCATGCTGGCGGAAACGGATCGCGAAAAATACACCATCCAACGCATCGTCGATTTCTACGACCGGCAGCCAACCGACTTCGCCGATTACTTCCAGGCGGCTTGGCGCTACAAACATCGCGTCGCCTTGGAGAAGTCGGAGGCTACGCTGGAAAGCCTCGCGAAGGACGCTAAACTCAGCCCGAAGTACCTGCCGATGGTCTGGAGCATTCTCGAAGAAGCGCAGGAAGACGTCGGCCCGGTGCCGAAACTCCAGTCCATGTGGAAGCGCCTTCCAAAGCCGGAACATAACCAGCCCGAGTTGGTCCGCGAAGGTTGCGCGAAGATGCGCGAGTATGTACTCAAGATCCGCAAACTCACTGCCCGCCAGTTCCGCAGCCCGCGCCTGCAAGGCATTTCCGGCACCTCGCAGCCGCTTATGAACTGGAAACTGCGCGCGTATGCCTCGCACCGTCGCGACTTCGATCAAACCGCCCTCCAGGTGGAAGGCGATCCACCGCCGCAGATGCCCCTGACCCGCCGCAATGGCGGTGTTCCCAGTGAAGATGACGTTGCCGTGCGCAACACTATCCTTGCCCTCAAAGCCCGCGCCGGTGAGCCCGAACTCTTCGTGCCCGCCGGACAGCGCGAGCCTTACGAAAAGTCCTTCGCCCGCTTTGCCAGCGTCTTCCCGGACGCCTTCTATATCCGTGAGCGTGGCCGCTTCTATCCCGACGACTCGGAAGATAAAGGCCGCCTGCTCAGCGCCGGATTCCACAACGTGATGGGCTACTTCCGTGACGACACGCCCCTGCAGGAACTCATCCTCGACGACGCCGGCATCGGGGAACTGGACCTGCTCTGGCTGGAGTTCGACACTGTTGCCGACTTCACCACCCGTACCTACACGCAGTTCTTCTTCAACCAGAGTGGTGAGATTGACGGCCGCGGCCGCGAGTCCGGCAGCTTCCGCCCCGGCGATACCGCCATCACCTCAGAGAAGGTGATCTTCGGCATTCGTGACACCTATCTGGCGGCCGCCGAAACGCGCGGCGATGAGCTCACCAAAGAAGCCATCCGCGAACACTTCGCCCGTGTCAATGCCACCATCCGCACCGTCGAGAAGGCGCGCGTGGATGCCGAACCGACGCACCTCAACGCCATGCTTGCCTTTGCGTCGAAGGCTTTTCGCCGCCCCCTTACCGCCGACGAACAGGAAGGCTTCCGCCGCTACTACCGCGACATCCGCGAAAAACAGGGACTGAACCATGAGGACGCCATGCGTGACATGGTGGTGCTTATCCTGATGTCGCCCGACTTCTGCTACCGCGTGGAAGCCGCCACGCCTCAACCGCCGCCGGTGTCCCAAACCAAGACTGCTCCCAGCCGCCGCGCAAAGGCTACCCCCGCCCCGGTGGAAAAGAGCAAGCCGCTGAACGGCTACGCCCTCGCCACGCGCCTCGCCTACTATCTGTGGTCCACTCTGCCTGACGAAACGCTACGGAAACTCGCCGAGTCCGGCGAAATCAACAAGCCCGAAGTCCTGAAGACCCAGATCAAACGCATGCTGCAGAGCCCGAAGTCGCGGGCCCTTGCCACCGAGTTCGCAGGCAATTGGCTCGAGTTCCGCCGCTTCGAGGACCACAACAGTGTCGACCGCACGCGCTTCCCAGTCTTCACCAACGACCTGCGCCAGGCGATGTTCGAAGAGCCGGTCCGCTACATGGACGACATCATTCGCAATGACCGCTCCGCCCTCGATGTTCTGTATGGTAAGCACACCTTCGTGAACCGCGTGCTCGCCGAACACTACGGCATGGGCGACCGCCGCCCGCCTGCCGGCAAGTGGATTCGCATCGACGACGCAACACCCTTCGGGCGCGGCGGCATCCTCCCTATGGCAGCATTCCTCACCCGCAACTCGCCCGGCCTTCGCACCAGCCCCGTGAAGCGCGGCTTCTGGGTGGCGAAGACCGTCCTTGGCGAGCACATCCCGCCGCCGCCCCCAAATGTGCCGGAATTGCCGGGCGATGAGTCGAAGATGGATCTCCCCCTGCGCCAAATGCTGGCCAAGCACCGGGAAAACCCCAGTTGCGCGGGTTGCCACCAACGCTTCGACGGCTTCGGCCTCGCCTTTGAAAGCTACGGTCCCGTCGGCGAACGCCGCGCGAAAGACTTGGCCGGACGCCCAGTCGACACCGCCTCCGAATTCCCGAACGGCTCGCCCAGCAAAGGCCTGGATGATCTCCTCGTATACATCAAAGAGCATCGCGAGAAGGACTTCATCGACAACCTTTGCCGCAAGATGCTGGTCTACGCGCTGGGCCGCAGCCTCCAACTGTCCGACGAACTCCTCATCGATGAACTGAAGCAGCAGTTCATCGCGGCAGGACATCGGTTTTCCACCCTGATAGAATCCATAGTCATAAGCCCGCAGTTCCGGAATCAAAGGGCACCGGAGCTGTTCAGTAGTACCCAAACCGGATCCAGGAAGGCTGAGTAATCGCATGCACATTCCCAAGCTCACTTCGAAAAAAGGCGTAACCCGCCGGGCTGTGCTCCGTGGCGCGGGCGTTGCCGTCGCGCTGCCTTGGCTGGAGTCGCTGCAAGGTGCCACTGCGCCGCCCAAGCGCTTCGGCGTGCTTTTCATGGGGACCGGCGTGAACGAAGACCACTGGTATTCCAAGGGCGATGGTGCTGCCATGGAGCTCAGCCGCTCGCTGCAGCCGCTGGCGCCCATCAAGAACAAGGTCAACGTCATCGAGGGCCTGTTCGTGAAGAACCTCACAGGCCAGGGGATTCACCCCGCGCAGACGGGCAGCCTGCTCTCCGGCGCTACCATCCAACGCGGTCCCATCCTGCGCTCCGGAATCACGGCGGACCAGGTCCTGGCCAACCACATCGGCCAGGATACGGCCCAGCCCAGCATGGTGCTGGCGTGCGAACAGCCGCTGACCGGCTATCACGAAACGAACTTCTCCATGGCCTATAGCTCGCACATCTCCTGGCAGAGCCCGGATTCGCCCGTGCCCACCGAAGTGTACCCGTCGCTCGCCTTTGATGTGCTGTTTGAGAATCGCGGCATCCTGCGCAACGCCAGTATCCTCGATCGCGTGCGCGACCGTGCCACCACGCTTTCGAAGCAGGTCAGTTCCACCGACAAGGCCAAGATTGACGAATACCTCACCTCCGTGCGCGAGATCGAAAAGCGCGTCGAGCGCATGCGCATCGACAAGCACAAAGCCGACGAAGCCGCCAAGGGCGAGAACAAGCCGGCCATTACGATGGCCCGTCCCGCCAACGGCTTGCCCGAAGACCTGCGCGAACACGCCAAGGTGATGTGCGACATCGTTGCCCTGGGCTTTCAGAGTGACCGTACCCGCGTCGCCAGCATGATTCTCGCCAATGATCTTTCGGCCATGATTTACCCGTTCCTGGGCGTCCGGGAAGGCCACCATGCGGCATCCCACTACAACCTCTCCGACAGCTACGAAGCCATCACGCGCTTCCACCTCAGCCAGTTCGCTTACCTCGCCCAGAAACTGGAGAGCATGCCGGAAGGCAACGGCACCGTGCTCGATAACTCCTGCCTGCTGTTCCTCTCCAACATGTGGTCCGGCCGCAAGCACGACAATACGCGCCTGCCGCTGGTGCAGGCGGGCGGCTGCGGCGGCACGATCAAGACCGGCCGTACGTTGAACTACCTCAACGCCGGCGACGAGAATCGCAAGCTGAGCGCACTGCTGCTGGCCATCATCAACCGTATGGGTGTGAAGATGGACACGTTCGGCGACGCCACCGCGCCGCTGGAAATCTAGTCCCCGGCCAGCGGGTTCGTCGCGAACACGAATTCTTCGACGGGCTTACCCCCGAGAATATGTTCCTGCAGAATCCGCTCCACCACCTCCGGCGTCACCGAGTGATACCAGGTGCCATCGGGATACACCACCGCGATTGGCCCTTGCTCACACACGCGAAGACAGTTGGCCTTCGTGCGAAACACGCAGCCATCACCCTGCATCAGCCCCAACTCCGCGAGCCGCTTCTTCAGGTAATCCCAACTTGCGATACCTTCTTCCTCGCTACAGCACTTGGGCTTCGTCTGGTCCGCGCACAGGAAGAGGTGCCGGTTGATCTTGCCTATGCCCAGGTTCGCGGCGATCGCCGTCAACTTCTCATCCGCCATCACTTGCTCCAATCGTTGCGGTAAACCTTGCCGTTCCTCATCACGAATCGCACGTTCTTCAGCGCCGATACATCGGCGATTGGGTCGCCATCCACGGCAATCAGATCCGCGAGGTGTCCGGCCGCAATGGCGCCGGCTTTGCCCTTAAACCCCAGCAACTCCGCCGCCTCAACGGTAGCCGCGCGAATCGCCTCAATCGGCTTCATGCCGAACTCCACCATGTACGGAAACTGCCGCCAGTTGTCCCCATGCGGATACACGCCGCCATCGGTTCCGAACGCCATCCGCGTGCCCGCCTTCCAAGCCTTCAGGAAGTTCTCGCGCTGCACCTTGCCGACGAGTTTCTCCTTCTCGATAGCTTCGGGCAGCATGCCAGCCTTGGCGCCCTCTTGCAGAATGTAGTCGTCATTGTAGATGTCAAAGACCAGGTACGTGCCGTGCTGCTTGGCTAGCGCGATGCCCTCCTCATCAATGAAACTGCAATGTTCCACCGAATCCACGCCGGCCCGGATGGCATCTTTAATGGACTGCGCCCCATGTGCGTGTGCGGCCACCTTCTTATCCAGCTTGTGCGCTTCGGCCACAATCGCCTGCAACTCCTCCAGCGTGTACTGCGGCGTGCCCGGCTGATCGCCTTTCGACAACACACCCCCCGATGCACATACCTTGATCACATCGGCGCCGTACTTGATCACCTCACGCACCTTCGCCCGCGCCGCCCAAGGCCCATCCGCTACACCCTCGCTCACCGCGTGATACTCCGGCGCCAACAGGTTGCTATCGCAATGGCCGCCCGTGATTCCCAGCGATGGCCCCGACACCAGCATACGCGGGCCTGGCACATCACCTGCGTCAATCGCGTCGCGCAGCGCCACATCGGAGTATCCTTTCGCCCCCACGTTGCGCACCGTCGTGAACCCGGCGCGTAGAGTGACAGCCGCGTTCTTGGCTCCGGTCAGCGCCTGTCTCGGCACAGACACCCCTAGCCGCCGGTATCCGCCCCCTGTCGCGTCACTGGTCAGGTGCGTATGCACGTCGATCAGCCCGGGCAGGCAGGTGCCTTTGGATAGATCAACCTGCGCTGTGGGGCCACTGCCGACGTTCATGATCCAGCCGTTCTCCACCGTCACAATGGCGTTCGAAACATACCGGCCCGTGGCTACATCCAGCAGTTGCCCGCACCGAACCGTCATCGTCTGCGCGAACAGCGCCGTCACCAACGAAAAGAGCAATAGCATACGGATTTAGCCCCAGTATCCCAGCCTCCGGTATATTCTGACAAAAGGACGTCATGAGCCTCGTACTCCCGTACCGCGTCGTCATCGCCGCACTTCTCCTTGCTTCGGCCCTGCTCGCCAAGACTGATTTTCAGCGGCAGATCCGCCCCATCTTGTCCGATAACTGCTTTGCCTGCCATGGGCCTGACTCGAAAACCCGCATGGCTGGCCTGCGCCTCGATCTGAAGGAAGACGCCCTTGCCGCTCGCAAGAACGGCGCTGCCATCGTCCCTGGTAAGCCGGAGACAAGTCTGCTCTACCAGCGCCTCGTCGAAACCCGGCCCGCGCTGCGCATGCCCCCAGCCGCTTCCCACAAAACAGTCACGCCGCAGCATGTGGCCCTGATCAAGCAGTGGATCACCGAAGGCGCTCCCTGGCAGGAGCACTGGTCCTTCATCGCCCCCAAGAAGCCGGCCCCACCTGCCGTGAAGAACGTAGCCTGGGTCAAAACGCCGATCGACCGATTTGTTTTAGCCCGCCTGGAAGCGCAAGGCCTGACGCCCGCCGCCGAAGCCGACAAACGCACGCTCATCCGTCGCGTTGCCCTCGACCTGACCGGCCTTCCGCCGAAGCCAGCCGAAATCGAACAGTACCTCGCCGACGCGACGCCGCAAGCCTACGAGCACATGGTCGACCGCTACCTAGAATCGCCCCACTACGGCGAACACCGCGCCCGCTACTGGCTGGATGCGGCCCGATACGGAGACACCCACGGCATCCACGTCGACAACTACCGCGAGATCTGGCCCTATCGCGACTGGGTCATCCAGGCCTACAATCGTAACCTCGGCTTTGACCGCTTCACCATCGAGCAACTCGCCGGCGATCTGCTGCCGAACCCCAGCCTGGACCAACGCATCGCCACCGGCTTCCACCGCTGCAACGTCACTACCAACGAAGCCGGCATCATTGAAGACGAGTACGCCGAGATCTACGCCAAAGATCGTGCCGACACCACCGGCGCCGTCTGGCTGGGCATGACCGTCGGCTGCGCCACCTGCCACGACCACAAGTTCGACCCCATCTCCCAGAAAGACTTCTACTCCCTGGGCGCCTTCTTCCGCAACACCACGCAGAACGTGATGGACGACAACATTCCGGACACCCCGCCCGTGCTGGTGGTTCCGCGCAAGGAAGATCGCGAGACCTGGACGCACCTGAACCTGCGTCTGGCGGCCATTCGCAAGGACATGCAGGACACGCGCGCTGCGGCCGCGGCAGCCTTCGAAAAGTGGCTCGCAACCCGTCATAAGATGGAGAACGCAACACCGCTGGCCGAGAAGGAGGAACTCTTCCGTGCCGACCTCGCCGCGCTCGCAAAGGCGAATGCTGAAGGTGTCACGCTCGGCGACTCGCATGTCCCCGGCGCACCCGCGCTGCGCTTCGCCAGCAATGGTGGTGTCAACGTTGCCGACGCGCCGCGGCTGGATGCCGAAGAGCCCTTCTCCATCACGGTGAGTTTCCTGTTCCCGGTTGCCGAGCAGAGCTACACAATCGCCTCGCACCAGAACACGAAGGACAAAGGACGCGGCTGGCTCATCGACGTCGGCGCCCGTGTCATTGCCGCGCGGCTGATCGGCGACGACGGCCGCAACATCGAAATCCGCGCCGCGCACCTCGAACAGATCAAGCACGGCACCTGGAATCACCTCACGTTCACCTATGATGGCTCGCGGCATCAGTCTGGCATGAGCCTGTTCTTGAATGGCCGCGCCATACCTACCCAGGGCCGCGGCAATCAGAACGTGGAACTACGCGGCAGCATCGGTGTGGAAGCGCCCCTGGTTCTGGGCAAGGCCCTCGCCGAAGGAGCCATTGCGGACTTCCGCATCTTCAAGCGCGTGGTCAGCGAAAGCGAAGCCGCGCTGCTGTACGACTGGCTTGCCATTGACCGTGCCCTGCGCCAGGATTCGGCCGAACTCAACGATGCTAGCCGCAACGCCCTGCTCACTTATTTCCTGATGAAGGAATACGAGCCCTTCCGCAAATTGGCCGTCGAACAGAACGAGTCCAACCTGAAGGCCCGTGCCATTGCCCGCCGCGGCGCCGTAACGCTGGTGATGCATGAGCGCGATAGCAGCAAACCCCAGGCCCACATCCTCTATCGAGGTGCTTATGACCAGCGCCGCGACAAGGTGGAGGCCAACACGCCATCCATCCTCCCGCCCATGCCCGCTGACCTGCCGAAGAATCGACTCGGTTTTGCCCAGTGGCTGTTCCGTCCGGAGCATCCGCTTACCGCACGCGTTACGGTGAACCGCATGTGGCAGGAAGTCTTCGGCAACGGCCTGGTGAAAACGCCGGACGACTTCGGCAGCCAGGGCGAGACACCCTCGCATCCCGATCTGCTGGACTGGTTGGCCGTCGATTTCCGCGAAAACAATTGGGACGTAAAACGTTTTTATAAGCAGGTGCTGCTGTCGGCTACCTACAAGCAATCGGCCACGGTATCTCCGGCCAAACTCGCCAAGGATCCCAACAACGTGTTGCTCAGCCGCGGTCCGCGCTTTCGCATGGATGCTGAGATGGTTCGCGATTATGCTCTCGCCGCCAGCGGACTGCTCGTCGGCCAGATCGGGGGCCCCAGCGTGAAGCCGTACCAGCCCGAAGGCATCTGGGAGGCCGTGGCGATGCTTGGCTCCAACACGCGTTTCTACAAGCGCGATCAGGGCGACGGCCTCTATCGCCGTTCGCTCTACAGCTTCTGGAAACGCAGCGCCCCGCCACCCGGCATGGAGATCTTCAATGCCCCTACGCGCGAAGCCTGCACCGTGAAGCGCGAACGCACCAACACGCCGCTCCAGGCGCTGGCCACCATGAATGACGAGCAGTACGTGGAAGCCGCGCGGTCCCTGGCGGAACGCAGCATGGAATCCACTGCCGCCTTCGACGCCCGTCTGGATTATCTATCCACGCGCATCATGTCGCGGCCGCTCCGCCTG
>JAEUQF010000365.1 GCA_016789745.1 Bryobacterales bacterium | reverse complement strand
ATCGGGTCCCAGCTTGCTGGAACACACCCGAAGATACGGGACCGGATGGGGTGGCGGATTTGACAGGGGCGAAATTTTTCAGCGGCTGCGAAGGAAAGCTTCCAGCCGCGCCATGGCCGACGCGAGAATATGCGGCTCACTGGCGTAGCAGATGCGGATGGAGCCCTCGCCGCCATTGCCGAAGGCGACGCCGGGGGCCAGCCCGACCTTCGTTTGGAGCAGGAGTTCGCGGCAGAAGTTGAAGGAATCCGTCAGACCGTCGATACGGGGAAAGAGATAGAACGCACCGTCGGGCATCGGCGTGCGCACGCCCGGCATGCGGTTCAACGCCTGCAGGCAAAGATCGCGATTGCGTTTGAAGCCTGCAAGCATCTCCCTTACCGACGCCTCACCCTGTGCCAGGGCCACCTCGGCGGCCTTCTGCGCAAAGCCTGTCGGGCAGGAGATAATGAACTCGTTCAACTGCCCGGCGCGCGCCACCAGGTCCGGCCGGCTGATCATCCAGCCGACGCGCCAACCCGTCATGCACCAGGCCTTCGAAAAGCTCTGCACGACGATCACCGGGTCATCCGGGCGGGCCCGCTTGAGGATGGTGGGCACGGCGGTGCCAAGCTCGCCGGTGTTGTACCAGAGGCGCTCGTAGACCTCATCGGCCATCAGCCAGATGCCGCGGCTGCGGCACAACTCCAGCAGGCGCTCCTGATCCTCTTCGGTGGCCACCCAGCCGGTGGGATTGGATGGGGAGGTGTACAGGATCATCCGCGTCCGCGGGCTTAGCGCCGCTTCGATCGCTTCGAAGTCAATGCCATAGCGATCGCCGCGAAGCGGATGCGCCACCTGCTTGACGACCGCGTTCGCCATCTGTGCGATGGCCGATCCGTTGGGCCAGGCCGGTGTCAGCACGATCGCCTCATCGCCTGGATCCAGCAGACAGCGGATGCCCACGTTCAGCGCCTGCACACCGGAGTTCGTCACCACGATGTTGCGCACCGGATCCAGGTCGACGTTGTGCAGGGCGCCGTAGTAGCGCGCCAGCGCCTGCCGGGTCGACAGCATGCCGGCATTTTCGGTGTAGTAGGTGAAGCCATCGGCCATCGCCTGCTGCGCGGCCTGCTTGATGAAGTCCGGGGTGGGAATGTTCGACTCCCCGAAGTACAGCTTCAACACCCGGTCGTCCGCAGGGGCCTCCGCATCCAGGCGCATCGCTGTCTCGGCGAGTTCCCGGATGCGCGAGTAGGGAACCGAAGCGGCCGATGGGGCAATTCTGGCGCTGCTCATGAGGTTATTGTGTCGCGTGCTTCAGCATGTGGCGGCGGATCAGATCGAGCGCCGTTTGTGTGGCCAGGGTGCGGATGCGCTGGCGTTCGCCGGCCATCTGCATGCGCCGCACATGGCAGGATTCCCCGGAACAAAGAGCAATGTAGACCGTGCCCACCGGCTCGCGCTCATCGCCCTGTGACGGCCCGGCCAGCCCGGTAATCGCCACGCCGATATGCGCGCCCGTCAGTTCCACCGTAGCCCGGGCCATGGCTTCGGCCACCGGCTCACTGACGGCGCGATGCTCCTGCAGCAGGTCCGGGTCGACGCCCAGCAGCCGGGTCTTGGCGGCATAGGAGTAGGTTAGGAAGCCGCCCACGAAGTAGTCGGAACTGCCGGGAACGCTGGTAAGGCGCTCAGCCAGCATGCCGCCCGTAACGCTCTCCGACACCGCGATTGTCAGTGCGCGATCCCGCAGCATGGAGCCGACGGTTGCCTCGAGCGGTGCGCCGTCGCGCGAATAGATGCGGTCGCCCAGCACCTCGGCAATGGGATCGCCCACCTTAGCCAGCAACGCCTCGGCTTCCTCGGCCGTCTCACAGCGCGCCCGGAGGTGGATCTGGATATCGCCCAACGCCGCCAGGATGGTCGTCGCCGGATTCAGATAGTCGCGATAGAGCGGGGCAATCAACTGGTCCAGGTCGGACTCGCCCATACCGGCCACGCGATACTGGCGTGTGCGGATCACCTGCACCGGCAGGATGGCATCGAGCCGTGCCACGCATTGCGCCTCCCATAGACCCTTCAACTCGCGCGGGGGCCCCGGCAACAGCACGATATGCTTGCCGTTCCACGAGAGCCACTGGCCAGGCGCCGTACCTCGCTCGTTCGGGAGGATCTCCGCGCCGTCGATCACGAAGGCCTGCCGTTTATTGATCTCGGCCATAGGCCGGTTGATCTGGCGGAAGCGCGCGACGATCTGCTCTTCGGCCGCCGTGCTGTAGATGAGCTTGCGCCCGGCAAGTTCCGCCACCGCATCGCGGGTAACGTCGTCTTCGGTAGGCCCTAAGCCGCCCGAGAGCAGCAGCAGGTCGGCCTGGGCCAGCGAGTCCCGCATGGCAGCCACCAGGCGGCGGCGGTCATCACCCACCACCATTTTGGCCACCACTTCCACGCCCCGGCTGTTCAATTGATCGGTGAGATACAGCGAGTTGGTATCCACCTTCTGCGGAGTGAGCATCTCCGACCCGATCGCGATAATGACGGCGTCCATTCCTGTTCCTGGAAGACCTTATCGAATAAAGCCTCGCACGCCGGCGTCGACGCGGAAGATGGCGTTATTGGTGGCCACCACCGCCGTTTTGCCAGGCCCGAAGGCCAGCCCCACGATGTTGGGCCCCGACAGGAACAGCTCCGCCGAGCGGTTCTGTTCGATCTTCACCACACCCTTGCGGCCGCCGATACTAGCGGCCACATAGAGGTTGCCGTCCACGTCGAAGGCCAGACCCTGCGGGCGGCCCAGGCCGCGGTAGAAAGTCTCAATCTCGCCTGCGGGGCTGATGCGATGCACACAGTCGAAGCTGGACGTGGTGGGTCCGGTGACGTACAGGTTGCGATCCGGTCCGAAGGCCATGTGGTACGCCGCAATGGATGGCTCCAGCGTGCAGAATACGTAGATCTGGCGCTGGCGGCTGATTTTGAAGATGGTGCCCGAGCGGTCACCCACGTAGAGGTTATCGTCGCGGTCGAACGCCAGTCCCGTGGCCACACCCATGCCTTCCACGTAGACGCTCATGTTGCCCGACGGTGTCACCTGATACACAATTCCGTCGTAGCGGCTGGACACGTAGAGCAGCCCATCGCTGTCGATGGCCAGGCCGGTGGCGTTCATGATGTCGGTAACCAGCGGCTTGACTTCGTTGCTCGGCTCGATCACATAAACCGAAACGGGCGTCTTCTGTCCGCGCGAGCCGCTGAAGGTGGTATAGATGTTGCCGAAGGCGTCCACCGCCGGATTCGCCACCGGATGCATCGTGTCCGCCAGTTGCACGCCGATGCCGCACTGCCACGCGGGACTCGCCTGGAACCCGCTCTCCACCACCAGGCGCCCCACCGCGGCGCCTTCCGGCACACGGGCAATCACCAGCGAGTTCGACCCGATCACAATCGGGGCCGTCACCTCGCCAAACAACACCCGCGGCCGGTCCAGCTTCGCGAGGTTCTTGCCACGTATTTGAAACTCACCGCCAGGAATAGCCGCGTTCGGTGAGACGTGACTGATCTCCGGCTTCTCGGAATCCTTAAAGAGAGCCATCGTTACTAAAGATTGAAGCATCCTGCCAGGAATAAGACAAGGGCGCCGTAGACGCCCGCCATAATGTCGTCGGCCACAATCCCGGTTCCACCGGGCAACCGTTCGAGAGCGCGCACGGGCCAGGGCTTGGTGATATCGAACAGCCGGAACAGAGCCAAGGCGCCAATAGCGGTCATCCAATTGATAGATGAAGCGCCCGCCAAGGTGATCCATTGTCCAATCACTTCGTCGATGACCACGATCTGCGCGTCCTTCACGCCCAGCGCCTGCGACACCTTCCCGGCCGCCCAAATGGCCGCGGGAGTCATCAAAGCAGCCAGCGCCAGGAGCCACAGCGGAGACCAGCCCTCGTGAATCCAGACCGGCAAGACGACAAAGGCGCCCAGCGAGCCAGCGGTGCCTGGCCCTTTCGGCCAGAAGCCGCAGCCAAACCACGTGCCCAGCAGCGTCGCCAGCGGCGGCGCGTCAGTCTTCTTCATCGGGTTCCCGCCGGGTGGGGGTCACCGGCGTTGAGATCACATAGCCTTCCGACGCCCAGATGCCGAGGTCCAGAAGCTTGCACCGCTCGCTGCAGAATGGCATGTACGGATCGCTGAAGGCTACCGGTTTCTTACAGATCGGACACTTCATGCGCGCTGCCGGGTGGCCTCCGGAGAAGAGTTGCGAAGGATGGGGAATGGGTTGGCCGGCGGAAGGGCCACCGCGGCGGGCGCCTCGTCGATGAGGCCGCCCACCACGTCGTAATCGTGCGCTTCGGAAACCAGCATGCGCCGCAATTGTCCCGGGGCCATCACGGTCTCGTTGTCATCATTGATGTAGCAGACCCCATCGATTTCCGGGGCTTGGCTGGGCATCCGCGCCTCCCACAGCAGTTCGGTCTCCTGCGACGGGCCTTCCAATAATACTTCCACTTCCTTGCCGACCAGAGCCTGGTTCCGCGCCTTCGAGATACGCCGCTGGATGGCCATCAGCCGCCGCTTGCGATTGTGCATGGTGCGGCCATCCACCTTGCCGTCCAGGTGGTAGCTCTTGCTGGTTTCCTCGTCCGAGTAAGTGAACACGCCCACGCGGTCGAAGTTGGCCGCCTTGACGAAGTCGCAGAGTTCGTCGAATTCCTGCTGCGTCTCGCCGGGGAAGCCGACGATAAAGGAGGTGCGGATCGTCACCCCGGGGATGGTGCGGCGAATGCGCTCGAGGAGCTTCAGGAAGATATCGCCGCTGGCGCCCCGCTTCATGCGCTTCAACATGGGGGCGCTGGCATGCTGCAGCGGCATATCGATATACTTCACCAGCGCCGGGTACTCGGCAAGCGTATCCAGCAGTTTCTGGCTCACGCGGTTCGGGTAGGCGTACAGAAAGCGGACCCACTTGGGCTGCGGCGTATCGATCTGGGCCAGGCGGGCCAGCAGCGACGCCAGACCGTCCTTAATCCCCAAGTCCTCGCCATAGGCGGTGGTGTCCTGGCCGATCAGGTTGATCTCGCGGATACCCTGTTCAAACATGCGCGTCGCCTCGGTAATCACCGATTCGAAGCGCCGACTGCGGAAGCTGCCCCGGAATTGCGGGATCACGCAGAAGGTACAGGGATGGTCGCAGCCCTCGTTGATTTTGATATAGGCGTAGTGGCGGGGGGTGGCGTAAACGCGCGGCGTCAGGTCGTGGTAGAGGTAGGGCGCCGCGGCCCCGCCGGTATCCAGCCCCTCTTCGCACAGCGACGCGATCTTCTCAATCTCGTTGGTGCCGATGACGTGGTCCACCGCCGGGATGTTCTTCTGGATATCGTTGCGATAGCGTTCCACCAGGCAGCCGGCGACAATCAACTTGCGGGCCTTGCCGGACTCCTTGTACTGCGCCATCTCCAGGATGGTATCCACCGATTCCTGCTTGGCCGGATCGATGAAACTGCACGTGTTCACCACGATGACGTCGGCATCCTCGGGATTGGCCGTCAGCTCATGCCCATGGCTGGCCACCTGTCCCATCATGACTTCCGAATCGACAAGGTTCTTCGGACAACCCAAACTGACAAAACCGATTTTCAAGGGAGTAACACCGCGGATTGAGGGGATCAACTTCAGGATACCAATAAAAAAGCCGCTCCCGAAGGAGCGGCTTGGTTGAGAACGGAGGAGCCGTTACTTAGCTGCGACGGCGCAGGAGCGCCAAACCAGCCAATGCACTGCCGATCAAGGCATAGGTGGACGGCTCCGGAATACCCGTGTCGACGTCGGCCGTGGCGCTGATGATCTCCACGCGCAGGCCGGAGGGGTTGAAGTTGCCATCCGGAACGACCGAGTTGTAAACGACAAAGTCCAGGGCCATCAAGCCGCCGACGAACCCGCTGTTCACCGTGATGGTGCTGGTCCAGGCGCTGAAGCCCGCGCTGTTCGA
The DNA here is from genome assembly GCA_016789745.1 of Bryobacterales bacterium. GTDB lineage: Bacteria > Acidobacteriota > Terriglobia > Bryobacterales > Bryobacteraceae > CADEFT01. The sequence continues at coordinate 11,941 of JAEUQF010000365.1, read as the reverse complement.
CCCGGCGATGGTGGAGCCCGACCCGCACTCCGGATCCGTGGCGCTGCTGACACCGCACATGCGAACGTGCGAATTCAGCACCGGCGGCACCGGGGGAATACCCTGGTTCGACGGATTGTCACTGGCCCACCGGAACTGCAGATTGGCAGTGGCCGGGTTCAGGCCGAGCGCTGTCAGGTTGAACACCATGCGATACACGTAGAAATCGTTTTGGCTGGCATAGATGCTCGAAGTGGGAACAAGGGCAGGGTCCTGGTCCGCGCGAGGGCCAATCCACTTCGAGGTGCTATCGTTCGACAGCCACGGCTGGACGGGGCCGGAGACCGGATAGCCGTCAAGAATGACGTAGCTGGCGGGACCGAACAGATCAATGCCCGCGACGTCCAGATCTTCGTCGCACTGCACCCCTGAGCAGCCCGCCGGAAGCTTCACAATCGTGTATTGGGTAGCGACCGCACCGCCGGACAGAACAACCGAACTGTTGTTCACACCGGTGTTGTACACGCCGTTCGCAACACCCGCAAAAGTGGCTGCATAGCTGACGCTCGTCAGTGCTAAGGCGCAGCCTGCCAGAATTAGTTTACGCATTTCTCCTCCGCAGAAACGACAACACGAGAGACAGAAAAATAGTATCAAGGTCCTGGAACGAATACAAGAGAAAACTTAGTGAGGTACTGCACTAAATTTAGCCCCTTGTTCCCAGTACGGAATATCTATGGGTAGGGGTTTCCACCTACTGCGGTCGTTGCACCGTAACTACAATCGGATCTGAGCTTTGCGCCGTTGCCAGGCTGCGCACCTGCACCACGTTCAACCCTGGCCGCACGAGCGTTTCCGGAATCTGCGCCGAGATCTGATTCGGCGAGGTTTGGAGCAGGGGCAGCGCCACATCATTAAACACGAGGCACGAACCGCCCAGTACCGATGGGGCAGGCAGCGTATCGGCCGTGGCCGGGCGGGCCAGATTCGTGCCGGTCACGGTAATGAAGGAGCCGGGGCGGAAATTGGCGGTGCCGTCCTGGGAGTTGACGACGCCGCGGGCGCCGCCAGTGATGCCCGGTTTGGTGTTGTTGCCGGCCACCTGCGTAGAGATAACCGATAATCCGGAAATCGTCAGCGCATAGGCGGTGCCTTGCGAATCGACCACCATCTGCCTGGGCGGAACATTGCTCCGCTGCGTGTTGAAGACACTGGTGATCGGGTTCTCCGGCACCACACCGAGCAGCGATTCGGCGCGGGTCCGCACATTCACCCGCTCGAGCGTGGTGCGCACGTCGTCCCGGGTGACTGAGTTGATGGCCTGGCGCACGGGCGTTGTCAGGCGCACAAACGTATCGGCATCTACGGACGCTACTGCAGCAATATTGCGCTCGCCACCGCTGACCACGGTCTGGGTCGGTGGCTGATTCGGGCCCGCCGGGGGCCCGATCTGCACGGTGCCCGGCCGCTCCACACCGCCCACCACTGTGAGGGAGGAGTTGAGAACCAGGCCATTGGCGAGGAAGAAGCTGGAATCGGCCGAGGCGGCGAGTGTCCCGTAGTAGCTCTGGATGGGATTGTTGAAGAGCTGGCGCTGGGCGGTATACGAATCGATTAACGCATTGTAGAGGTACCCCGACCCGTTCCCTGCCAACGTCATAATAAAGTCATAGTTCGGCGACGCCAGCATCGACTGCGGGCCAGGTACCGTATTCGGAATAATGCTGCTGGTTGGCCGTAGGGTGGCCTGGTTGCCCACCACCTTCCACTGCGTTCCGTTATTCATGATGAACTGCAGACCGGACAGGCCATACGCCAGCGTAAATGGCGCCGTGATGTTGGCATTTCCGGCGCGGGGGATCGGCGGAAACTCCACCTCGCCGACGACTTTGCCCAAGTCCAGATCGACAATCGAAATCGACTCGCCTCCCGAATTCGCCACAAACATCGTGGTGCTATCGGTACCGATGGCCATCTGCCGGGGCAACTGCCCGACGGGAATCGGCTCCAAAAAGCGCTGCTTTTCGGTATCGAATACCTCAATGCGATTGAAGCCGGCATTGGCGATGTACAACCGCGGCCGCAGCGGATCCAGCACCAGATCGCGCAGACCGTCGGCTCCGTTGGGAGTCGTCGGGACGGGGAAGATCTGGCCCCTCTGGTCGGCATTGCGATAGTTCATGTAGATGCGGATGGTGTTGGGGATGTTGATCGCCTCCAGGGAGGCCAAGTTCACATTGATCCCGACGCCGGTATTGGTGGCGGTGCCCGTATAGAGGTTCGTACCCGCCTGCCGCACCACGCCGGACCGGCCCGGTTCCATCACAAAGGTCACCTGGGAGGGCGCCACGCCCGAGCTCACCTGCGCTACCAGCGCTGCGCCCAGATTCGGCACGCTGAACGTCAGCCGGCCTTTGCCCAGGTTGTTGATCCGTACCGCCGCCCGGGCGATGCCGCGGTTGCACTCATCGACGGCCAGGAAGACCTGCGTCGTTTCGGGCTGCAGGATCGGGTAGTCATATAGGGTAGACATCGGCAGGTAGATCATGCCGGATTCCGAAAGGCCAAAGGCGTTGGCTCCGTCGGAGGTCACTACCATTTGCGCGACAATGCTTTCCGGGATCTTGATTCCCAGCCGGACCACCAGATTGCGGGGATCGGAAATCAGCAGCGTGGACGCCTGGGGCCGGGTGGCCGGCTGGGCGAACGGCGCGGCGTTGAAGGCCGAATACAGGGTCTCGCCGTCTGCCGTGAAGGCGCTGCCACCGACGTTCTGCAGCGTGTTGAAGCTGCCGGCGAACAGGAATGGCATGTTGTTGGGAGTCTGCTGGGCGAGCGCCTGCAGCGTCTGGGTATCGTATAGGGTGAAGCCGGCCATGAACTTCGACCCATCCGGCGACATCGAAAGGACGGTGGACTGCCCGGTCACCGTACGGCTCTTCAAGATGGTCGCCGAGAAGACTTCGTAGAGATAGAGGATGGTCTGGGTGTTGTTGTTGATCGTGCTCAGGCCGACGATGAACCGGCCATCGGGGGTGCGCTTCAGCTTGCCGCGGAACGTCGTAAGGATCCGAGCCTGTACCGTCGGCGCACCGGTCGGCGTGGGCGGCGGCGGGGGAAACTGCACCGGCTGCACCTGGTTTTGCTGCAATTGCGACCGGTCGAAAACCAGCAGTGTGTTGTTCGTATTGCCGACGCCGGTGCCCTGGGTAGAGATCAGAACGCGGCCATCGGCGCCCACTTCGACACCCTCAGGACGGGCCGGCAGAGTGATGGTTTCCAGCGTATTGCCGGTGTCCAGGTCGACGATGGAAAGCGTGGACGAACCGTTGTTGGTCACATAAAGGTAAGCGCCGTCCATCGAGATGGCGGCCGCCAGCGGTTGCAGTCCGACCCCGTAAGAGCCCGCCACGACCTTCTCGTTGTAGTCGTAAATGTCCACGCGGTTCGCGCTCGTATTCACCAGATAGAGGCGTCCGCGCCCCTCATCGAGCACAACGTCGGACGGCGTGCCGCCCAACTGCACAACCTGCCCGAAGGTGGCGCCCACGGACTGGGCATGCAGACTGCCCCCGGCCAGCACAGTGAAACAGATCAGAAATACGGAACTCTTGGACATAGGTGGAGATTCAGGCTACAGTCAATTGCAATCAGCGAGTCAATCCGCTAGTCTAAACCCTTCCGAGCATTCCGAGTTGCACGGACCGCAACAAATCCAGGAGAGACGGGTTGAACCAGATCTTACCGACGATGCGTGTGCGTAACACGACGCGCGGCACAATCCTGGCCGAAAACGCCGGGATGGCAACCACCAGTGCAACGCGCCGGACCGGCCTGCTGAAGCATACCGAGCTTCCGCCGGGCGAAGGGCTTTGGATCGCGCCCTGCGAGGCAGTCCATACCTTCGGCATGAAGTTTCCGATCGACGTGCTGTATCTGAGTAAGACCAAGCGGGTGGTGAAAATCCGCGAGCGGATGGTAAAGAGCCGGATCTCGGCCTGCCTGTGGGCGCATTCGGTACTGGAACTGCCGTCGGGCATGGCGGAGGCGACCGGAACAAAAGTGGGCGACCAATTGGAGTTCGATAAGAACGTATGAAGCGGCTGTGGATAGCGGGTGGTGCGCTGGTGCTGAGTTCCTGCGCGCACCAGGTGGCGGAGGTGCGGCCCAAGGCGTCGCGGCCGCGGCTGTACCGCAACACCGGGCTCCCGGTGGTTCGTCCGGTTTCGATGCAGCCCGCCATGGAACAGCAGGTGCGCAACGCCGTATACGCCGGCGAAGGCGACCTGGAAGCCCGCGAATTCCGCCGCCGCATTACCTCCAATCCACAGGATCTTGACGCAAGGCTCGGCATGGCCCGCCACTATCGGAAGATGGGCTTCGGCGAACTCGCCGTAGAACATTTGCGGTTGGCCGCCGAGCGGTTCCCGGACAGTGCCGGCGTTGCGCTCGAACTGGCGGAAAGTCTGGCGGGGCAGGAGATGCTTGCCGAGGCTGCCAGCGGGCTCCAGGCCTTCCTGGCCAAGGACGCCAACAACCGCGCGGAGCTGCCGTCGCTACTGGGCATCCTTCGCGACGAATTAGAAGAGTACGCGGCTGGCGAAAGCGCGCACCGGGCGGCACTCGCCATCAGCCCCACGAACCCAAAGCTCCACAACAACCTGGGTTACAATCTCTGGTTACAAGGAAAGCGGGAGGATGCGGTGGCGGCGTTCCGGCGCGCGTTATCGCTCGATTCGCACTTCGCCGTGGCTCGGAACAATCTGGGCCGCGCCCTGCTGGAGAGTCCCGCCGAGCAGGACCGGCGGGAGGCAGTTGGTCACTTCGAAGCCGCGGCCGATCGAGCCGTGGCTCATAACAATGCGGCCGCCGTACTGATGGAACAAGGCCGCTATGACGAGGCGCGTAAGGAACTGGAGCAGGCGCTGGCGGTGCGGCCCGATTTTGCTCCGGCCTTGAGGAACCTGGCCCTGCTCACCGAGCGGGACGGCAAACCGCTGCAACTGCCCCAAACCGGGCAGGCGCGGGAAAGCCGCCGGTCCAGGGTGTGGCGCGCGATTTTGGGGATTGAGAAGAAGCCTGAACCGGCCGGGGTAACGCTGGCCAAACGGAAGTAGTCTTGAACGAGAGAGGTCTCTTTAACGTGCTGAAGCAATTTGTCATTCGTCTCTGGAAGAACGAAGAGGGCCAGGACCTGGTGGAATACGCTTTGATCGTTGCCGCCGTTGGTCTTGCCCTGATCACCACCGTGAATCAGTTGTCCACCGCCGTCGTCAGCCTGTATTCCAGCATTACCCAGGGCCTGACCAGCATCGGCGCCACCGGACAGTAACGAGCCAAGGCGCTTGCCACCGGGCCGTGCGCTGTTGCGTTTGGTTCTGCCCGACGCGGCGGCGATGATTGCGATGTTCGCCTTCTGCTGGATCCTGTTTACTGGAGAGGGCGGATCGCGGCTGTTCCGGGATTCCGACACCGGCTGGCACATCCGGACGGGGGAAGCCTTGCTGCAAGGCGCTCCGCTGCCCCGTAGCGATCCTTATTCCTTCAGCAGACCGGGTGCTCCCTGGGTTGCCTGGGAATGGGGCGCGGATGTCCTGATGGGTCTGGCCTACCAGGCGGACGGATTGCGAGGCGTGGCGCTGCTGTTCGCCTCCGCTGGCGCAATGGCTGTCTGGCTATGGGTGCGGCTGCACTGGCTGATGGGAGGCAACTTCTTTCTGGCTTGTGCGATGGCGGCTCCCTTGGTGACAACGATGGGGTTGCATTGGCTCGCCCGGCCCCACGTGTTCGGCTGGGTGCTGGCCGCCGGCTGGCTCTATTTCCTGGAATGCGTGCCGTCGCGCCGGGCTCATTTTGGCGTGGCGCTGGCGGTAGCGGCCGCCGTGGTGGGAACGCTCTGGGCGAACCTTCATGCCAGCTTCTTTCTGTTGCCGGGAATGGCAGCGGTGTATGCCGCCGGTGGGTGGCTGGGCCGCGTGATCTGGGGTATGCCTGCGTCCCCGGGCTGGTATGTGCGCGCCGGCATTTGCGCTGCCGCTGGGACGTTCGTCAATCCCTACGGTTGGCAACTGCATGCGCATGTGGGGCAGTATCTGGCCGATAGCGAACTGTTGAAACGCATCGGTGAGTTTCAGAGCTTTAACTACCACGCCGAGGGAGCGGCGCAGATTCTGGTGACGGTTGGCATGGCAACGATGGGTGCGACACTGGCTCTTGGACGGGGTCGCGCCGACCATTTCCTGCTGGCCGGGGGCATCGCCCTTCTGGGCATCCGCTCGGCGCGCGTTCTGCCGCTGGCCGCCCTGCTCGCCCTGCCGCTCATCAATGGATCCCTCACCCACGCCCTGCGGCACCATTCCTTCCAACCTCTGCCGCGGCGCCTGCTCGATGCGTTCCTTGGCTATTCGGATCGCTTGCGCGCGCTTGAGTCGCGAGCCGGCGGCTATCTCTCCCTGGCCGCTGTCGCCGCGCTGGTCTTTGTCGTCCTTCACGCCCCGGCCGCCGCAGCCCGCATGAGCTTTCCCGCCACCGAATTTCCCGTCGCCGCCGCGGCCGCGGTGGACAATCTGCCCGCCACCGCCCGCCTGCTGGCACCCGACAAGTTCGGCGGCTACCTGATTTACCGCTTCAACGGACAACGCAAAGTTTTTTTCGACGGCCGTAGCGACTTTTACGGCCTTGAGTTTCTGAAACGCTATATCCGGCTGATGGAAGCACGGCCGGGATGGCGCAACGAAGTCGAGAGCTTCGGCTTCACGCATGCCCTGCTGCCAGTGAACTATTCGCTGGTGGCTGGCCTCACTGACTGGGGTTGGCGGGAACTCTACCGCGACGAGACTGCAATCCTACTGGCAAGGAATTGAGATGGGAAACCTGGACCGCCAACGCATTTTGATGATCTTCGGCGGAGCGTTGTTGTGCGCGTTCCTGATGAGCTGGTTTGTCTACGCCAAGACGGCGGCACCGAAAACGGAAAAGACCGTGAAGGTGGCTGCCGCCGTGCGCGACATGGTAGCCGGAACCCGCATTAAGCCCGCTGATCTGAAACTGGTGACGGTACCGGAAAAGGACATGCCGAAGAGCGCCGTGTCCGATCCGAAACTGCTGGTGGACCGCGTGCTGCTGTTTCCGGCGAACGCCAATGAGCCGCTGCTGACCAACAAGCTGTCCACGCAGGGCGGCATCGAAGGTCTGGCGGCCACCATCGAGCCCGGCAAGCGCGCAGTGTCGGTGCCGATCACGGACTCGACGGGCGCCGGCGGCCTGATTCAGCCGCGGTCGCATGTCGACGTGCTGTTCACCCGTACCGGGTCTATGAATGAAGCCGTCACCACGTTACTGCTGCAGAACGTCACGGTGATGTCCATCGGCCGCAACACGGAAGTGTCCACCGTGCAGGGCGCCCCCGGCCAGCAGCCCAGTTCCGGATCAGGCACCCGTGCCGCCACGCTGCTGGTTACCCCGCAGCAGGCCGCGAAAGTTGAGTTCGCCCGCCAGCAGGGCAAGATCAGCCTGGCGTTGCGCAATCCGCTCGATACCGCGGTGGACGAAGAGAATGAGCCGGTCATCACCGCCGAGGACGTCAATGTGGACACCGGCGGCCGGCCCCGCATCCGCCGCACCAAGGGCAGCGGCGGGCCGGTCCCCAACGTCCGCAACGACGAAGTCTGGAAGCGCCTCACCGCCGGACAGGCCATGGTGATGAATGAGAACGGGGAACTGGTTCCCGCTCCCAAGGCCCCGCCCAAGGAAGAAAAAAAGGAGCCGCCGAAGCCGCGGTTCGTGATCGACGTGTTCAAAGGAGACAAGCACCTGCAGGAGAGCTTCCAGTAGGGGCCCAAACTCATGCTCATTCGCAAAGTTGCAATCTTCTCTTTCCTGGCTCTGCTGGCGATCGCCTGTGTGGCGCTTGCACAGACCGCCCCGGCCCGCGACTTGAAGATCCTCATCGGACAGGGCGAACTGCTCACCTTCCCCGGCGAACTGACGCGCGTGGTGGTGGCAGAGCCCAAAATCGCCGACGCCGTAGTGGTTTCTCCGAAAGAAGTGATGGTGAATGCGAAAGGCGTCGGCAAGACCACGCTGATCGTGTGGGAAGCCGGCGGCCTGCCGGTGCGCTGGAACGTCGATGTCATCGCCGACACCGCCTCCCACGATGCCGTCCTCAAGGACCTGCAGTCGAAGATTCCCGGCGTCACCGTAACCGGCACACAGGCCAAGCTGGTGCTGACCGGTACCGTTAAGGACACCGCCGAAGCCAAGCGCGCCGAGGCGCTCGCCGCCTCCTACGCCACCGAGGTGGTGAACATGCTCCAGTTGCCCGCTGCGGCCGACCCACGCCAGGTGCTGTTGCAGGTGAAGTTTGCCAGCATTGACCGCGCCGCGCTCTCCGAACTCGGGTTTAACTACTTTAGCCGTAACGATAAGATGCTCGGCGCGCTCAGCACACAGCAGTTCCAGCAGCCCCGGTTCAGCCAGTTGCAGTTTCAGAACCAGGAGTTCGCCAACTCTACCATCAACTTTGCCGACCTGCTGAACCTCTTCGTCTTCCGCCCTGACCTCAATATCGGCGCTACCATCCGCGCCCTCCAGGGGCGCAACATGCTACAAGTGCTGGCTGAGCCGAACCTCATCGCCATTGAAGGGAAGGAGGCCAGCTTCCTGGCCGGCGGCGAGTTCCCCTTCCCCACGTTGACCGCCACCACCACCGGTGGCGCCGTGGCCCCCGTCGTCACGGTGCAGTTCAAGAAGTTCGGTATCCAACTAGGCTTCACGCCGACCGTCACCGCCTCCGGCGCAATCCATTTGAAGGTGCAGCCGGAAGTCAGCGCGCTCGATTTTTCCAATGCGGTCACCCTCCAGGGCTTCCTCATCCCCGCCGTGTCGGTGCGCCGCGCCGATACCGAAGTGGTGTTGAAGGACGGCGAGAGCTTCGCCATCGCGGGACTCCTGGATAATCGTGTTACCCAGGTGCTAAACCGCGTCCCCGGCATCGGCGACATCCCCATCGTCGGCCAGCTCTTCCGCAGCCGCTCCACCAAGAAAACCCAGGATGAACTGTTGGTGGTGATCACGCCGCGCTTTGTCCGTCCTGTGGAAGCCGGCACCGACGTGAAGCTGCCTGGCCAGTTGGAGACATTCCTACCCACGGCCGCCCAGGAGAAAGTCGAGATCGACAAAAAAGCAGCAGGCAAGAAGAAGAAAGACAAGAAGCAGGATCCGCAGTTCGTGGGTCCGACAGGGCAAACCAAGCCGTAACGAAGGAGCAGTAACGAAGGTGCCGGCAAGTCGCCCAATGCGGATCGGACGTTCCAGACGACGGGGAGCCATCTCCGTGCAGATCCTGGTATTCCTGGTGCCCGTATTCTTCGGCCTCATGGGCTTCGCCATCGATCTGGGGCGCCTGTATTCGGCCAAGGGCGAACTGAAGAGCGCCGCCGAATCCATGGCGCTGGCCGCCGCCGGACAGTTGATCGGCACCGACACCTCTACCACGTCGGCCGCCGATGCCGCCCGCCGCATGGTGGAGACCGCCTCCGGGTACGCCAACCGTTACGACTTCGGCGGACTGGCCGTCGGCGAGGCCACCGGCTCGATGAACAGCGAGATCACCGACCCGGTCTTCTATAGCTCCGCCGCGGAGGCCACCGGTGAAGGCGAGGCCCCCTCCGGCGCCACCACCAGCGGCGAAGTCACCGGCTCCCAGGCACGCCACGTGCGCGTCGAACTGATGGGAGAAACGCCGCTCACCTTCTGGCGATTCCTATCGCTGGGCCAGGATGGACGTGTTCCCATCCGCGTCCGCGCCGCCGCCGGCATGGGCGCCCCGGTGTGCACCGCCTGCGGCATCGAGCCCATTGCCGTCGCCGCCATCGACCCGGCCGATACCGTCAACTTCGGTTTCACCACTGCCACCCGCTACACGCTCGGCTATACCTGCACCGGCGCCCCCGTGCCGCAGCCCCTGGCCGGAAACACCGCCGGCGGGCGCGTGCCCTACGTCATCCTCAACCGGCTGAATGAATCCGCCGCCACATTCTCCGACGAAGGCCAACAGTTGTTCCGCACCGGTGCCCAGGGCCTGCTGCCCTCCACCACCGAAGCGCTCTCCTGCTTCCGGGTGAATGCCGAGGAGTCCATCTGGGCGACGGCCTCGCAGACCGCGTGCAACTCCAACACGGTGTCCACCTCCGTGCGGTCTTACCTCTGCGGTCTGGCCACGCGGATGGACATTGCCAACGTCCAGGGCTGCACCACTATCGCCGACGTCGACACGCTGAACTCGTTCTATACGCCGGACACGGACCTGACCGAACTCGACGACTACGCCACCTACGCCGGCAATGCCCGCCGCGTCCTGACCATCGTCATCGTGGAAGCCCTCAACCCCACCGGCACGATGCTGGTGCTGGGCTATCGGCAGTTCCTGTTGGAGCCTGTCCAGAACCTGACCAACATCAATCCTTCTGACTCCAACGGCCGCTTCGGCGCCTTGTACCTGGGCACCGTGGCACCGCTGCGCCAGGGCCGCGCCGGCGACTGCGCCATTACCAACGGGCCGGGAAAGGTGGTCCTGCATCGATGAGACGTCACAACCAGAGCGGGGCCATTATGCTGGAGACGGTGATGTTTACGCCGATCCTGCTGCTGTTGCTGCTCGGCATGATCGAACTGGCGCGCATCACCTACACCTACTACACGGTGCAGAAGACGCTCTACGCCGTCGGCCGCCTGCTGGGCACGCAGCAAGGCGTCAACTTCTGCGACGACACCGACACCGCTATCCAGAACGCCAAGAACATGGCTCTGACCGGAACCGAAGACGGCGCCGGCACCCCCTACATCGGCGGTCTGACGGCGGATCTAATCCAAGTGCGCATTGAGCGATTCACCGCCTCCACCGGCGACATCGGGGAATGCGAATGCTCCGCCACCGCCTGTGATACGTTGAATGGCGGCCAGCCGCCGGACTACGTCGTCGTATCGATTCCCAGCGGGTTTCCCGTGACACTGCGGATTCCCGGTATCCCAACCGATCCCATCCTGCTGCGCCCGCGCGTGCGGCTGCCGTTCCAGGGGACCTAGCGCATGAAAAAGAACAGGCGGCGCGGACAAGCCACAATGGAATTCGTCCTGGCATACTCGGCAATCATCCTGCCGGTGACCAGCATGATTGTCTTCACGGCGCAGATGCTGTGGGCGTGGCATTCCATGGTCGACTTCTCACGTGACGGCGCCCGCTACGCCACCACGCACTGCTGGCAGTCCGGCGGCGAGAACACCGTATCGTGGATGCGCCAGAACGTGCCGCTCACCTTCGATCGCGACCAGTTCGCTCAAGGGCCCGCCGAGATCGAGATAACGTTCATGGGGCGCAATGCCGAAACCGGCGCGCTCGAAGAGTTCAGTTGCGATGGCGGCGATTGCAGCCGCGCCTGCCAGCCCGACACAGTTCGCGTGCGCATCCGCGGGTATGAGTTCCGGTCCTTTGTGTCATACCTGGGTATGCCGCCCATCGTGATGCCCGAATTTCAAACCACGCTCGCCATGGAAAGCGGCGGGTGCAACCCGGAAAGTGAGGAATGCCTGCCCTAAACCGCAGGCGCTGAGGAGACGAATGGCGATTCATCTGTTGGTAGCAAGCAACGACGAGCAGTTCCGGGAAATGGTGCGCGAAAGCCTGCTCAACATCGAGCATGCCAAGGTGCTGGGCGAGTATCCGGAGGTGAATGCGAACCTCTACATCCGCGTCCTGCAGGATCTGGAACGGCATCCGGAAGCCGCGCTCGTGGTGGATATGTCGTACGACACCGAAGCCGCGCTCGAAGCGCTCCGCAAGGTCAAGCAGGCCGTTCCCGACCTTTATGTCATCACCACCAACTTCCAGGCCGACGGCGAAACCGTACTGCAATGCCTGCGCTCCGGCGCCAACGACTTCCTGACGCAACCCCTGCGCCGCCTG
>JAEUQF010000350.1 GCA_016789745.1 Bryobacterales bacterium | reverse complement strand
TATCACCCGCAGGTGCGGCCGACGGCTCCTGTGGTCGGGGTGAAGCTTGGCGGCAACACCGCCATCGCTTCGGACTGGAATCTGTTTAGCCAACTGAAACGGGTGAATGCGGCGTCGTTCCGAGGCGATACGCGTCCGCCGAATGCCGTCATCCACAAGGCACGCGGCTTCTACCCTCCGAATTCCCGAACCGACCAGTACTACCTGGAAAACAACGTCTACAACGAATTTGAGGATTATATGAAGCGCCGCTATCAGCGGCAACTCACGAAGCAGGACTTTCTGCAGGCCATCAGTTCGAATGTGCACTCCGACGCGGAAAAGAAGCTGCTGGTGGACTACATGATGTGGCGGCAGATCTGTGAAAGGGAAGCGGCGCACATAGGACGAATGGCGAGTAACGAATGCCTGAAGGGCTACATTTCGACGGCGCGGGCCATCGATACGTCCATCAGCTTTGGTACGAAGTACAACTCGCAGCCGGGATGGCTATACGTGACGGTGGTGCATGGCGGGTTTCTGGTGCCTTGGGGGCGGAAGGCGCTTTGGGGAACGGAGGAGGGAGAGATTGCGCAGTGGGGTCCCATTCCGGCGGAGCGGATTGTGGCGTTCCGGCGGTTGTCGCAGTTCAAACCGATTGGGCCGGTGTGCTTCCGGCGCGAGTTCCGTAAGAAGGAGCCGAAGGCGTTCGAGTATATCTTCAAGGCGATGAGCGGCAAGCTGCCGTAGGGCGAGAACGCGTTACGGAAGGCCATCGACAAGCATTACGTCGGTGCCGCGATCGTCGGCTTGGGTGATGAGGGCGAAGCGCCCGTCGGGGCTGAGCGAGAGGCCGAGGCCGGGAGAAAACGGAAGGGTGATGAGGGATATCGTCTTGCCGTTGGGATCAATCCGCTTCAATTCGTTGCTGGCGCCGGCGGCGTCGACAAAGTAGCTTCCGGAACGATTGGATGTGAATTGCAGGAGGCGGACGGCCGGCGCGAGTTGCGATGGTCCGCGACCGTCTGGCTGGACGCGCCACAGGGCGCCAGGCTCGCCCTTCAAGTAATAGATCCATTGGCCATCACGGCTGGGGAAAGCCGAGGATGCGCCGTCGTGAGTAACCTGCGAAGCGGGTCCGCCTTGCCAGGGAACGCGCCAGATCTCGAACTGGCCGCCATGGTCGCTGGAGAAGTAGAGGAATTGGCCGTCGGCGGACCAGGCGGGTTGCCACATGCCCCAGCGAGAGCCGCCCGCGTTGGTAGGGTCGATGCGGCGCAGACCTTCGCCCTCGGCGCTGATTACGAAGATGTCGGGAGAACCGCGGGGGCGCGAATCGAAGGCGATCCAGCGGCCGTCGGGCGACCAGCGCGCGGTGCCGGTAATGGGTCCGCCGAACTGCGTCAGTTGCTGTGCATTGAGGCCGTCGGCGTCGCACACCCAGATCTCGCGCGAGCCGGAACGGTTCGAGGAGAAGACGATGCGCGTTCCATCGGGAGAGTATTCGCCGGCGACGTCGGCGACGGAGGAGACGACCATCTTTCGAGCAGTCTCGACGCCGCGTGTATCGACGCGCCAGATATCGGCGTCGATACCGCCCGTAGAGAAGGCCATACGGCGGCCGGAGCGGGAGATGGTGACGGGACCGGCGGTGTAGGAGACGCTTGGAATTCGGCGAACCGGGCCACCGCCGGCCGCCACGCGCATGAGGGCTCCATTGCTGGTGGAGAAGCCGCGCATGAACACGATGTCCTTGCCGTCGGGGGTCCATGCCGGGAACTGGACTTCCAGATCGGCCGGAACGATGGGTTTCGGAGTGCCGGCCAGTTGCTGGCTGGTGGTGAGGTCCACCACATAGAGGCGACCGAAGGTGCCGCGCATCTGGAGAAACGCCAGTTGGCGTCCATCAGGAGAGAAATGAGCGAATGCGCTTTGGGACATGAGAGCATTCTGCTTTCCCAATTCGCGGCGTTCGCCGGAATCGACGGAGACGAGGGTTACGCCATTGGTGGAAGCAAAGTTCGCACCGTTGGAGGGGCTGACGGCGATCCACTTGCCATCGGGCGACCAGTCCACGGTGGACCAATCGCCATCGAACTTGGCGAGCAGGCGCTCGGGTCCGCCGAGGGCCGGGACGAGGAAGAGCCCGTCGCGCCCGTTGTCATGCCGGGCGGTGAAGGCGATCCACTTTCCATCGGGGGACCAGGCAGGGTACCAGTGGGTGCCGGCATCGGAGGTCAGGCGTAGCGGCGGGCCGCCGCCGATGACCTTTGCGTAGATGTCCCACTGGCGGTTCTGTGTGCCGCGAAAGGCAATCTGGTTGCCGTCGGGCGAGAAGCTGGGGCCTTCCTCGGATCCCGGCAGTGTGGTGATACGGGTGGGTTCGAGAACGGTCTCGGGGGTGCTGCGCTGCAGCCACCAGCGTAGGGATCCGGCGGCGATCAAGACGAGGGCACCGATGGTGAGAAGGACGATCCAGCGCCGGCGGGATGGGGTGACAGGGAGAGCGGCGACGGGTTGGGGCGGCGCGGCGACGGACGGCGCTTGTCCGGCCAAGACGCGGGCCGCTTCCGCGGCTGCAGGCCGCTGGCTGGGATCCTTGGCCAGCATTCGCAAGATGAGGGCATCGAGGGTGGGCGGCAGGTAAGGATTGTGGGAAGAGGGCGGTAGGGGAGCGGCCTCATTGAGTGCCTTCATCGTTTCGAAGATGGAATTCCGTTCGAAAGGATGAACGCCGGTGGCCATTTCATAGAGCACCAGGCCAAGGCAGAAGATGTCATTGGCCACCGAGACGGGTTCGCCGCGGGAATACTCGGGTGACATGTAGCGCAGAGTGCCGGCGGGGAGGGCGGAGGTGGAAGATCTGGACATGACATCCTGCGCGAGTCCAAAATCGAGCACCTTCACGATGCCGTCCTGGCGCACCATGAGGTTCTCCGGCTTCACGTCGCAATGAACGATGCCACGGGTATGGGCGGCGGCGAGCGCGCGAGCGATCTGCCCTCCCAGGTGCAGTACACGGTCAACGGGCATGGGGGAACCGCAGAGTTCCCGCAGCGAGATACCATCGACCAATTCCATGGCGATGGCGAAGTGGGAGTCCGAGTGGATGACCTCGTAAATGGTAACGATGTTCGGATGGTTGAGCGCGGACGCAGCCTTGGCTTCATGGAGGAAGCGGGCAACGGGGGAGGATTCGCCGGTGCGGACGTGGGGGAGCAGTTTCACGGCGACGTTACGACCAAGGTCGGCGTCGCGGGCGGCGTAGACTTCGCCCATGCCTCCTTTGCCGAGGTTCGCGGTGAGGACGTAGCGACCCACTTTCTGGCCGATGCGGTCGAGACTTTCGACGCTGGTGGTGCGGTTGAGCATGGCAGCGACGGCCTGGCGAACGCCATCATCGTCGATGCGGCTGAGTTCCCGTTCCAACTGGTCTGGAGACACGCTGGCACAGGACTGATAGAGCTCCCATACTCGACGCCATTGCTCGTCAGTCATGCAGGTGTCGGTGGCGGGCTTATGCGATTGTGTCCTGGAGCCATTGACGGGCGAAATCCCAGCGCCGGGCGACGGTGCGGACGGAGCAGCCAAGCCGCTCGGCAATCTCTTCGCGGGAGAGTCCCTCAAAGACCTTCATTTCGACGACGGGCCGTAATTGAGGGTCGATTGTTTCGAGGCGACTGAGCAGGTCCTCGATCTCCACCAGGCAGCTTTCGCCATCGGCTGTCCGGGTAAGGGCTTCGGTGATTTCCGTTTTGGCGACTCTTTGGGGCAGGGGCCGGGCGTGGTGTACGAGGAGTCTTTTCATGAGGAAGCCGGCCAAGCCGAGGAATGCCTTGCGGTCGTCCTGATTGGCGGCTGGGTCGACGGGAAGGGATTTCACGCGAGTGAGTTCGAGGAACAGTTCGTGGACCAGGACGGTTGGCTGCCAGGTGTGGTTGGCCCGTTCCGCCAGCATACGTGTGGAGGCCAAACGCCGCAGTTCGGGATAAAAGAGGTCGACAAGTTGGCTGGCGGCTTCCGAGTTTCCGGCGCGAAACTCGATCATGAGCTGGCGTACCAGATCTGGGCTGGCGGGTGCTGCCACAGGGCTTAGTGTATCATCCGGGGGGGTAGCGAGAGTCGATTACAGAGAGGTGAAAGTGCCGTCGGGGTGGAGGTGGAAGCGCTGGCCTCGCCAGGCGATGGTGTTGCCGAAGAAGCCGGCGAGATAGAAGAGGAAACTGAGGATGTCCTGGAGGGGGACCAGCCAGGGTTGGGATTTGACGAGGGGGTCGTGGAGGATTTGGATGGCGGTTTGGTGGGCGTTGTAGCCGCGGAGGAGTATGGCGGCGAGGAGGGCTGGAAAGAAGGATGGGTTGAGGGCGGTGGCGATGAGGGCTAGCGGGATGGGGTAAGTGAAGAGCTGGCCGATGTAGCCTGCGGGTCTGGAGCGGCGGGTGCTGCGGACCCAACGGAGGCGGTGTTGGGTGTTTTGGGTGAAGTTGGAGGTGCCGATGTGGTGTTGGATGACGCAGCGGGAGAGGGCTACGGTTTGGCCGGCTTCGGCGGCGCGTTGGCCGAATACGAAGTCTTCGGCGAGGTAGTGGCCTAGGGATTCGAAGGTGCCGTTCAGGGGGTCGAGGGCGCGGCGGCGGCAGGCTATGGTGGGGCCTACGGCGAAACGCATGCCTTCGAGGAGGCGGGCGGTGAGGATGCCGGCTAGGAATTCGGTGTTCATCATGACGGCTTCGAGGCGGCTCCAGAGGGAGTTGCCGGGGACGGCGCGGTAGGGGCAGGTGGTTAGGGTCAGGTTGGGGTCGGCGGTGAATTCGGCGGCTATCGTGGCCAGGAATTCGGGGGTGACTCTAATGTCACTGTCGGCCATGACGATGAGGTCGTGGTGGGCGTGCTGCAGCATGACGTGGATGCTGCGGACTTTGCGGTTGGGGTAGGAGGGCTCGCCGGAGATGAGGATTTTGGTGGGGATGTGGGGGTGGCGGGCGGCGATGGCTTTGGCGACGGGGAGGGCGGGGTCTTGTTCGGTGGAGACGGCGAAGAGGATTTCGAAGGTGGGGTATTGCTGGTGGAAGAAGGATTCGAGGTTGGCTTCGAGCCCTTCGTCTACGCCTGCTAGTGGCTTGAGTATGGAGATGGGCGGCGGGTTGTTGACCGGGGGCGGGGTAGGAGCGGAGAGATAACGGCGGGCTCCTTCGATTGCCAGGAGGCAGAAGACTAAGGAGCCCACCGTGAGGGCGAGGAATACCCACGCCATCGCTTATTCGAAGGCGGTTTTGTTGTCGATCAGGGTCTGGATCTCGGACAGGAACTGATCGAGGGGTTTGACGCCCTGGTCGCCGTGCTTGCGGTTGCGGACGGAGACTTTGCCGTCAGCGGCTTCGCGATCGCCGACGACGAGCATGTAGGGGATCTTTTGGAGCTGGGCTTCGCGGATCTTGAGCTGGACCTTTTCCTTGCGGTCGTCCAGTTCCGTGCGGAGGCCGGCGGCTTTGAGTTTGGCGTTGACCTGCTGGGCGTATTCGAGCGAGCGGTCGGTGATGGGCATGACCACCGTTTGGATGGGGGCAAGCCAGACGGGGAAGGCACCGGCGAAGTGTTCGACGAGGATGCCGAAGAAGCGTTCGACCGAGCCGAACAGGGCGCGGTGGCACATGAGCGGCTGGTGCTTGGCGCCGTCTTCGCCGACGTATTCGAGTTCGAAACGGCGGGGCAGGGTGAAGTCGAACTGGACGGTGGAAAGCTGCCAGCGGCGGCCGATGGCGTCGACGAGTTTGACGTCGATTTTGGGGCCGTAGAAGGCGGCTTCGTCGGTCATGACGGTGGCCTTCATGCCGACGCGGTCGACAGCCTTGTGGAGGGCGGTTTCAGCGAGTTGCCACTGGTCCGGCGTGCCGTCGTACTTGCCGCTGGCGCCGTTGTCCCAGGTGGAGATTTCGGCGTCGTACTTGTCGAAGCCGAAGGTGCTGAGGGTGTCGGTGGCGAACTGCAGGCAGTTTACGATTTCGTCTTCGATCTGGTCGCGGCGGCAGAAGATGTGGGCGTCGTCCTGGGTGAAGCCGCGGACGCGGAGCAGGCCGTGCATGGTGCCGGAACGCTCATAGCGATAGACGGTGCCGAGTTCGCCCAGCCGCACGGGCAGGTCGCGGTAGCTACGCTGGCTGTTGGCGTAGATGAGGATGTGGAACGGGCAGTTCATCGGCTTGAGCTGGTATTCGGCGTCGTCCAACTCCATGCGTTTGAACATGTTTTCGGCGTAGAAATTGTAGTGGCCGGAGGTCTTCCACAGGTCCGAGCGGGCGATGTGGGGAGTGTAGACCAGCGAGTAGCCGCGCGAGAGGTACTCGTTGCGCATCCAGTCCTCGAGTTGCTTGCGGACGATGCCGCCCTTGGGGTGGAAGAAAATGAGGCCGGGGCCGGCGAGGTCCTGGATGGAGAACAGATCGAGTTCGGCGCCGAGCTTGCGGTGGTCGCGCTTTTTGGCCTCTTCGATTTGCTTGAGGTGCTCGTCGAGCTCCTTCTGGGTGAAGAAGGCGGTGCCGTAGATGCGCTGGAGCTGCTGGTTTTTCTCGTTGCCTTTCCAGTAGGCGCCGGCGATGGAGAGGAGCTTGAAAGCTTTGAGCTTGGCGGTGCTGGGGACGTGGGGTCCGCGGCAGAAATCGATGAAGTGGGGGCCGAGGGTGTACTCGGAGAAGATGGCGTCGGCCTTTTCGGTGATGAGCTCGCACTTCATGGGCTCATGGCTGTACTTCTGGAGGCCGGCTTCCTTTTCGGTGAGCTGGCGTTCGTAGGGGAGGTCGCGTTTTTGGATCTCCCACATTTTGGCTTCGAGCTTTTCGAGGTCTTCGGGGGTGAAGGGGGTGTCGCGCTGGAAATCGTAGTAGAAGCCGTTCTCGGTGGGCGGGCCGATGCCGAGCTTGGTTTCGGGGAAGAGTTCGAGGACGGCGGCGGCGAGGAGGTGCGCGGTGGAGTGGCGGTAGACCTCGAGGGCTTCGGGGTTCTTGGTGGTGAGGATTTCGACAGTGGCGTCGGATTCCAGGGGGCGGGTCAGGTCGAAGAGGGCTCCGTTGACACGGGCGACGAGGGCGGCGTCAGCCAAACGGGGGCTGATGGCCTTGGCGATGTCGAGAGGGCGGCTGCCGGCGGGGTATTCCTGTTTGGACCCGTCGGGCAGGGTCACTTGAATGCTGCTCATAAGGGGTAATCCTTAAGGGTAGCATTTGGGGGACTTGGGGGTTAGTCAGTGTCGGGCCGCGATCGTACTAGTTGGACGTTGCCGGGCTGGTGGAGGCGGAAGATGAGGTGGTCGCCGTCGGCGCCCAGGAGGAAGCTGGGGGTG
Organism: Bryobacterales bacterium; assembly: GCA_016789745.1. GTDB lineage: Bacteria > Acidobacteriota > Terriglobia > Bryobacterales > Bryobacteraceae > CADEFT01. The sequence continues at coordinate 2,010 of JAEUQF010000350.1, read as the reverse complement.
GCGGGTTGGACGTTGGGGACGGGGAGCCAGGTGTTGGTGGCGGGGTCGAGGCGGCGGAGCTCGGTTTTAGGGGAGTCGGGGTTGATGGGGAATTGGGCGTAGAGGCGGCCCTGGCCGTTGAAGGCTCGGCCGTAGCCTGCGGGTTGGTGGATTTGGGTGCGGTGGAGGAGATTGCCGTCGAGGTCCCATTCGATCCATTCGGGGGTGCGGCCGCTGTGGTTTTCGTTAATGAGCGCGCCGATGCGGTTTTGGGCGGCGTACATGGTCCAGTAGCCGCGGCCGCCGAGATAGGGGCGCTGGTTGGCGGGCCAGAGGGAGGTGGAGAGGAACTCGCCTTTGGACTTACCGTCGGGGGAGTACTTGCGGAGGATGGGGTAGGGGTTCTGGGCGTCGCGCTCCCAGCCGAGGGTCCAGAGGTCGCCGTTGGCGTCGAAGGTGAGTTGCTGGGGAATGTGGGCGCCGGTGGGAAAGAAGTGCGAGGGGCTGCCGGTGGGGTCGAGGAGTTGGATGCCGTTCGGTTGGGCGATGCCGAGGGCGACGATGCCCTTGCGGGTGACGGCGACGGAGGTGAACGAGCAGGCGGTGTTCGGTGGGGGGCAGGGGATGTCGCGTTGGTAGGCGAGGGAGGTGTCGGGGCGGAAGACGCGGAGCTTGGCGGGCCTTTCAAGGTAGATGAGGTGGCCGTTGGCGTAGAGAGGAACGATTTGGTGGCCGATTCGGAAGGCTTCGGCGTAGGTGACGGGGGAGGTGGATTCGGCGAAGGCTCCGGTGACGGTGAGCAGGAGGGCGAGGTGGTGCATCGGGGACTCCCTGGATCGGAGGTTCGGACACAGGGTATGACGGTGTGGGGCGTTGCGGCGTGGAGGGAAGTTAAGGGGTGGGTTGGAGAACTTGGCAGTCGGGCTGGTTGAGGAGGGCTTGGTCGAAGGTGATGAGTTCGCCGCCGTGACAGCGGGCGAAGGCCAGGAGGAAGGCGTCGGCCCAGACTTTTGTGGAGGGTAGGCGGATCTGCGTCAGGCTTTCGAACTTCTCGTCGAGGGTGGGTGGTTCTGCGAAGAAAGCGAGGCGGCTATCCTGGAAAAGCCCGTGGTACGCGTCCCAGGCCTGGATCATCGTCAGGGGTTTGCCGGCCATCGCAGCGGATGTCGTCATCAGACGAAGTAGGCCCATTTGCGACAGGCGGCACATTCCCATGACGTCAGAGGGCGTTGTTTCCCACCAGCGGAGGGCAGTCTCGCGATGTTGGTGATTCTCGTAGAGCAGGGCGAACCACACGTTTACATCAGGGAAACTCAATGAGCTCATAGATTTCCTCATTGGTGAGGTTGAACGGCTCGCCGCCTCGGGAGGGGATGAGCGGGTTGTTTCGGAGGTCCAGGCGCTGGTTGGGCTTGGTGGGTTCGGAGGCCTCCACGGTTTGTTCGATGCTGCGGAGGATGAGTTGCCGGGCGGAGCAGCCCTGGCGGGCGGCGGCTTCGCGGAGGCGACGGTGCAGGGCGATGGGGATATCGACCGAGGTGCGGACAGACTGCTTGTTCGCCATACTTCAATTGTCCCGGCGATGACTTAAATAAGTCAATCCTTCGGCAGGCCCGAGTAGAGCCAGCGGCCGGGTTGTTCTTTCCATGTGGGATAGCGCTGTTGCATGACCCTCTGGTCGTTGCGGTCGAGGTCGCCCAGGGTTGCCAGGCGCTGGCAGTGGCGCACCTTGTCCAGATTCAGATCCAGGCCGAAGCCGGGTTTGGTGAGGTCGGGCTGGATGCGGCCGTTGGTGAACGGGGGGACGCCGTCCCAGACTTCATCGGTAGGGTTGACCCAGGGGTAGTGGGTATCGAGCGGCACGCGGTTGCGGAAGTAGAGGCCGGTGACGGCCATGACCATGAGCGAATGGCCGAGGTGGCTGTTGCTGTGGGTGCCGATGGTGAGTCCGTGTGCGGCGCCGTACGCGGCGGCGGAGATGGTGGCTTCGACGCCGCGCCAGTAGTGGGCGTCCATGAGGAGGATGGAGAC
>JAEUQF010000327.1 GCA_016789745.1 Bryobacterales bacterium | reverse complement strand
CACCGGCACGCGTGTGGAGAAGACCGAACTGCTGGCTTTGAAAGCCCTGGAATCGGTGAAGCAGGAGATCGGCGAGAAGAACATCCGCATCACCACTGCCTATATCGGCACACAGCCCGCCAGTTATCCCATCAACACGGTGCACCTGTGGACGGGCGGGCCGCATGAAATCGTAATGCGCGCGGCGTTGCAGCCCGGCGTTCCGCCGATGGCCATTGTGCAGGAGCGGCTGCGCACGCGGCTTTCGAAGGATCTGCCGGGCGTCGCTGTTTCCTTTGAGGCCGGCGATATCATCTCGCAGGTGATGAGCTTCGGGTCGCCGACGCCGGTTGAGGTGGCGGTACAAGGCCCGGCCCTGCCGGCCAATCGCGCGCATGCGGCGAAGGTGTATGCCGAACTGGCGAAGATCCCCTATCTGCGCGACGTGCAATATGCGCAGGCACTGGATTACCCGACGGTGGATGTGCGCATCGATCGCGAACGCGCCGGACAGTTTGGCCTTACCGCATCGGGCGTGGCGAAATCGCTTGTGACCGCCACATCAAGCAGCCGCTTCACCGACCCCAACTACTGGCGCGATCCGTCCAGCGGCAACGCCTTCCAGATCCAGGTAGAGATTCCGCAGAGCCGCATGCAGTCCATGGATGACCTGCGGCAGTTGCCCATCATGCAGAATGGCGAATCGCGCCCGCTGCTGGGCGATGTAGCCGACGTGCGCTACGGGACAACCTTCGGCGTTGTCGAACGCTACAACATGCAACGCGTCGTCAGCATTACGGCCAACGTGAAGGACAAGCCGCTTGGCGAGGCTGCAAAAGACATCCGCGCCGCGCTGGAGCGCGCCGGAGCGCCGCCACGAGGCGTTACGGTTGCCGTGCGCGGGCAGATTCCCGCGCTGCAGGATACCGTGGAAGGCCTTTCCTTAGGCCTGCTGCTGGCCGTGGCATTCATCTTCTTACTGCTGGCCGCCAACTTCCAATCGTTCCGGTTGGCGATGGTGGTGTTGATGACCGTGCCCGCCACGCTGCTGGGCGTGGTGGTGATGCTGCTGGCCACCGGCGGCACGCTGAACATCCAGAGCTTCATGGGCGCCATCATGGCGCTGGGTATCGGCGTGGCAAACTCGATCCTGCTGGTGACCTTCGCCGAACTGGCGCGGCGCGGCGGTGCTGATACACGCGAAGCGGCGCTGCAAGGCGGCGGCGGCCGTCTGCGCGCGGTGCTGATGACCGCGGCGGCGATGATTGCCGGCATGCTGCCGCTGGCGTTAGGCATGGGCGAAGCGGCGGAACAGAATGCACCGCTCGGCCGGGCCGTGATTGGCGGCCTGCTGTTTGCCACCATCGCCACGCTGACCGCGGTGCCCGTGTTTTATGCCATCTTCCAACGCGGCGTGTCCCGCACCTCGCGTTCTCTTGACCCTACTGATCCGACGAGCCGTTACTATGAATCTGCTTAACATCACGATTGCCGTCCTGACTGGCGCGGCCCTGGCTGCCGCGCAAACCGTGGAAGTGGCCGAGGTCGTGTCACGCCCACTGGAGCGCAAGTCGAAGCTGCCCGGCGAGTTCACCAGCTATCAACTGGTAGACCTGCACGCGCGCGTCAGCGGGTATGCGGAGAAAGTCGAAGTGGACGTCGGCAGCACCGTCAAACAGGGCCAGTTGCTGGTGACGTTGTCGGCGCCGGAGATGCAGGCGCGCGTGGCGGAGGCCGAAGCACGCGTGGGCACGCTGGAGTCGCAGAAAGCCGAAGCGGAAGCGAAGCTGGTTGCCGCACAGAGTACGGCCGAACGGATCCGCGTCGCATCGCAAACGCCCGGGGCGATCGCCGCTAATGAACTGGTGCTGGCCGACAAGGCCGTGGATGCCGCGAAGGCTGTGATTGCTTCGCAGGAAAGCTCAATCGTGGCTGCGAAGGCGGCCGTGTCGGCGCAGAAGGAATTGATGAGCTATCTGAAAGTGACCGCGCCGTTCGACGGGGTGATCACGGAGCGCTGGGTGCATCCGGGCGCGCTGGTTGGACCCGGCGTTCCGCAGGCCATGTTGCGGCTGGAGCAGCAATCGCGGCTGCGGCTGATTGTTGCGGTGCCGGAAGGCGAGGTCGGCGGTATTCCGCGTGGGGCGCGTGTGTCGTTCACTGTGCCTGCTTATCCTGGCGAGACATTCACAGGGGTGGTGGCACGCCTCCCGCGCACCATGGATCCGAAGACACGCACGATGCCTGTCGAGTTGGATGTGACCAACGGCGGCGGCAAACTGTCGCCCGGCATGTATCCGGAAGTGCAATGGCCGTTCAAGCGGCCGCGGCCTTCACTTTTGGTGCCGCCGGCGGCGATCGTCACCACCACCGAACGCACGTTCGTGATTCGCGTGAACAATGGCCGCGCCGAATGGGTGACGGTGGCGCGCGGCGCTCCCGCCGGTGACCTGACGGAGGTTTTCGGTGCGTTGCAAGCTGGGGATGTCATCGCCAAACGGGCCACCGACGAGATTCGGGACGGGAGTGCGGTACAGATAAAGAAATAACAAATGCGTTTCTCATTGCCTGTCTGCTTCGTCTTCGCCGCGGCTCTCTCCGCGCAAACCCTGCGGGAGATTCCGGCGGCCTCAAAAGAAGTAGTGGATGAAGCCACGGGCATCAAGATACGGATCGCCTCGGCGCCGTACCTGCTGTCGTCGACGGAAGTGACGCAGGCCGAGTACGAAGCCATCACGGGCCGGAATCCTTCGATCGCGAAGGGGGCGAACCGGCCGGTGGAGAACGTGACGTGGTGGGATGCGGTCCGCTACTGTAATCTGCGCAGCACCAAGGAAGACCTGCAGCCCGTCTATGATCTGACCACCGGCAAGGCAGACCGCACCCGTAACGGCTATCGCCTGCCGAGTGATGCGGAATGGGAAGCGGCGGCTGATCCCAAGCCTGCCGAAGATGCGCACCTTGGTATCGGCTCTACGAAAGACCGCGCCGACCTCGTGCGGCTGATCAACGAGAAAGGCACGCGCCCTGTGGCCAGCGGGAAGGCGAATCGTCACGGCCTTTTCGACATCCACGGCAACGTATGGGAGTGGACCGACGACTTTTGGAATCCCTCGCCGAACTCGCCGCAATCGAACGGTCATGGCGTCGCGCGGATCCTGCGAGGCGGGTCGTTCCTTTCGACTACGTCGCGATGGGCCCGTAACTATCGCAGTTCGATGAAACCGGAGCACCGCAGCCGGTTCACGGGCTTTCGTGTGGCCCGTACGATTGCGGCTCAGCCACCAGCGACTCCGCGCGATGCGGCGTGGTATCAAACGTACTGGCAGCCGCCGGCCGGCTTTGAGCAGGGCATCGGTTCGCTGACGGCGTTAGTAAAACCGGGCATCACGCGGGCCGAATGGCCATCGCAGCGCGCGGTGATGCAGAAGAAGTGGCAGGGCATTGTCGGCGTGCCGGAACTGAAGCCGCATACACCGCGCACCCGCACACTGGACACCTTCCACGAGGCGTTATATCGCGGCGAACTGCTGGAACTGCAGACGGAGCCCGATTCCTGGGAGAAGATCCTTATTCTGACGCCTCATAATCTGGGCGACAAGCCGGCGCCTGTTGTGATTGTTCCCTACTACGACGTGGACACGCCGGGCGGCCGCAACCTGGGCGGGCGTTCCTTCATGACCGGCGGCGTGCGGGCCTATGCACAACTGGCGGCGCAGCGCGGCATGATCGCGGTGGCGATTCGCTGGTTCGGCGAAAGCTACGGCGAGTGGTATGAAGAGGCCGTCGCGAACCTGGCGTTACGGCATCCGAAAGTGACGGGACTCGGCAAGTGGGTGTGGGATGCGCAGCGACTGGTGGACTACCTGGAAACCGTTCCTTCCATCGATTCCAAGCGCATCGGCATCATCGGCCATTCCCTTGGCGCGAAGATGGCCACCTATGCGGCGGCCTTGGATGACCGCATCGGCGTGGTGGTGGCGTCCGAAGGCGGCGTCGGCTTTTCGATGTCGAACTACGACGATTACTGGTACCTGGGCCGCACGCTGAGCCAACTGGAGCCCGGCACCGACCAGCATGAGTTGCTGGGCCTGATCGCGCCGCGCCCGTTCCTGCTGATTGGTGGCGATGAATACGATGGCCCTAAGAGCTGGCACTACATCCATGCGGCGAAGGCTGTCTACGAACTGCATGGCAAGCCACAACAGCTCGGCTACTTCAATCACCACAAGGGCCATTCGCCCACGCCGGAGGCGATCGCACACGCGTTTTCCTGGCTGGAGGCGTTTCTTCGCTAGTCCATGGTGACCATCCAGCACGTCTCCAAGGTCTACCGCCTCTACCAGCGCCCCATCGACCGTCTGCTGGAAGCACTGCCGTTCACCAACCCGCGCCACTCCGATTTCTACGCCCTGCGTGACATCAACTTCCATGTGGATAAAGGCGAAGTCGTCAGCATCGTCGGGCCCAATGGCTCCGGCAAGAGCACGCTGCTGCAGATCGTCAGCGGCATTCTGCCCCCCACCAGTGGGCGCGTGCAGGCGTCGGGCCGCATCGCAGCGCTGCTGGAATTAGGCGCCGGCTTCAACCCCGAATTCACCGGCCGTGAGAACGTGTTCTTGAGCGGCGAGATCATGGGCCTGTCACGGCAGGAGATGGAAGCCGCCTATCCGAAGATCGCCGCATTCGCTGACATCGGCGAGTTCCTGCATCGCCCGGTGAAGGAATACTCCAGCGGCATGTACGTGCGGCTGGCGTTCTCGACGGCCATCCACGTGGAGCCCGAGGTGCTCATCGTCGACGAAGCGCTGTCGGTGGGCGATGCCATCTTCGCCAGCCGCTGCATCCAGAAGTTCGAAGAACTCAAGGAACGCAAGGTCACCACGCTGTTCGTCTCGCATGATCTGGGGCTGGTGAAGCGGCTCTCGAATCGCGTGGTCTTCCTGTTGAACGGGCAGGTGGAAGCCATCGGGTCACCGAATGATGTCGTCAATCGCTACGTCGGCCTGGTGCACGAACGCCAGAAGGCCGCGCAACTCACGGCCGCACCGGGCGAAGGCACATTGAGTGCGAGTTTCCGTCATGGCGACGGCACCAGCCGCATCCTGGACATCCAGATCCTGAACGCGCAGGGAGTGCCCACCACCGCCATCCAGCGTGGCGAGCCTCTCACCATCCGCATTAAGGCCCGGTTCACCGCTGATTCCCAGGAACCCACCATGGGCTTGCTCATCCGCAATCGCCTGGGCATCGACATTTATGGAACCAACACCCGCATCGAACAGATCTCACTAGGCAGGATGCGCGCGGGCGAGTTGTTAGAATTGGACTTCCGTTTCGAATGCTGGCTGGCGCGGCACGAATACACCCTTACGGTTGCCACGCAGCACGCCGATGGCGCTAGCCAGGACTGGTTGGACGACGCGGTATCCTTCACCGTGGTGGATCCGAAGGAGATCGCCGGAGTGGTTGATTTGCGGGCCGATGTTCGCTTCCGGAAGGAGCCGTCTTGAAAGCACAGACTGAAGTGGCACAGGCACAGGACACAGGGTTCTTCGGGCACCCACGCGGCCTGGCGACGCTCTTCTTCACGGAGTTCTGGGAACGCTGGGGCTATTACGGCATGCGCAGCCTGCTGATCCTGTTCCTGCTGGCGCCAGCCACCAACGGCGGCCTCGGCTTCGAGCAGACGAAGGCCAGCGCCATTTACGGCCTGTTCACCGCTATGGCCTACATGGTGGCGCTGCCGGGCGGTTGGGTGGCGGATCGCATCCTGGGCCAGCGCAAATCGGTGCTGTACGGCGGCGTCATCATCGCCGCCGGATACTTGATGCTGGCGGTGCCTTCGGAGCCTGTGTTCTATCTCGGTCTGCTGCTGGTCATCATCGGCACCGGTCTGCTGAAGCCGAATATCAGCACCATTGTCGGGCAGTTGTATCAACAGGGCGACCGGCGGCGCGACTCCGGATTTTCCATCTTCTATATGGGCATCAACATGGGTGCCTTCTTCGCGCCGCTGGCCTGCGGACTGGTGGCGCGGCACTACGGTTGGCGAGTGGGCCTGTCGCTGGCGGGCATCGGCATGGTTTTGGGCGTGGTGCAGTATGTGCTCGGCTGGAAGCATCTGGGCGAGGCAGGCCTGCACCCGGTGACCACATCGCCTGCCGAAGATGCGAAGCAGAAGACTCTGTTCCTGCAGGTGTCGGCAGCACTGGTGACGGTATTGGTGCTGCTGGTGGGCGCGGATTTAACCGGCCTGCTTACCATCACCGCGGAAGGATTGAACGCGGCCGCGGGAACGGGCCTGCTGGTGGTGACGCTCGGCTTCTTCGCGTGGCTGTTCTTCGCGGCCGATTGGAGTGCCGAAGAGCGCAAGAAGATCATCGTCATCGGCGTTCTGTTCGCGGCGTCGTGCCTGTTCTGGTCGGCCTTCGAACAGGCGGGCTCCACACTGAATCTATTCGCCGCCGACAAAACCGACAATCGCATCTTCGGCTGGGAGTACCCGCCGAGTTGGCTCCAATCGCTAAACGGCCTGTTCATCTGGACGCTGGCGCCGGTGTTCGCCTGGTTGTGGTTCAAGCTGGGTAGGCATGAGCCGGCCAGCCCCGCCAAGTTCGCCTGGGGCTTGGTGCTGGTGGGATTGGGCTACGCCATCCTGCTGCCGCCGGCCCTGACGGCGGCCACGGGTGTGAAGGTAAGCCCGATGTGGCTGACCGGGACCTACCTGCTGCACACATTCGGTGAGTTATGTTTGAGCCCCGTCGGCCTGAGCGCCATCACGAAGCTGGCGCCGGCGCGCGTGGCGGGCCTGATGATGGGCGTCTGGTTTTTGTCCATCTCGATTGGGAACTACCTGGGCGGGCGCGTCTCCGGGTTCTATGAGGCGCTGCCGCTGCCATCGCTGTTCGGTGCCGTGGCAGCCTTTGCCGTCGGCGCTGGCCTAATTCTGGCGCTCATCGCGCGGCCGATCACGCGGCTTATGGGAGGCGTGAAATAAATCCAATGACTCCGATTGCAGAGATCCAAGAGCAGCTGAAAGAACAGGGCCTGGATGGCTGGCTGTTCTACGACCATCATGTGCGCGATGCGCTGGCCTACAGTATCCTGCGCTTTCAGGCGCCGCGAACGCCCACGCGCCGCTGGTACTATCTCATTCCGGCGGAAGGCGAGCCGGTGGCACTGACGCATCGCATTGAGCCGAAGATGTTGGACGCGCTGCCTGCCGGCAAGCGACTGCTGTACTCCAGCCATCCCAGCATGCATGAGCAGTTGCGCCACATGCTGCACGGGCGCACGCGCGTGGCGATGCAGCATTCGCCACTGTGCGAGATCCCGTATGTAGCCATGGTGGATGCGGGCACCGTCGATCTGATCCGCAGCTTCGGGGTGGATGTCGCTTCTTCGGCGAACCTGGTGCAGCACTTCCAGGCGCGCTGGTCGGCCGAACAGTTGGAAACGCATCTGGAAGCCGGACGCCGTGTCGACAAAGTACGCGCCGAGGCCTTCTTCCAGGTCTTCGAGGCTATTCGCTGCAAGTGGGCCGTGACCGAATTCGAGATCGCCGAGTTCATCCGGCGCCGCTTTGCCGAAGAGGGGTTGATCACGGATCACGGGCCGATTGTTGCGGTGAACGCCAACGCGTCGAACCCGCACTACGAGCCAACGCACGACACCCCTGTGCCAATCGCGGCGGGCGACCTGGTGCTCATCGATATGTGGGCGAAGCTGGCTGAACCGACCGATGCGGTTTACTACGACATCACGTGGACGGGCTTCTGCGGCATCATGCCGCCGCTGGCCATGCTGTCGGTGTTCGAAACCGTCCGCGATGCGCGCAAGAAGGCGTCACAGTTTGTGATCGACGGCGTTGCGGCGGGCCGTACGCTGCGCGGCTTCGAAGTGGACGACGTCGCACGGGGGCACATCCGCGAGGCCGGCTATGCCGACTACTTTGTCCATCGCACCGGGCATTCGATCGGCACGGATGTTCACGGCACCGGCGCGAACATGGACAATCTGGAAAGCCACGATACGCGCTTGATCATTCCGCGTACGTGCTTCTCCGTGGAGCCTGGCGTGTATCTGGCCAGCTTCGGCATACGGTCGGAAGTGAATGTGTACGTGGGCGAGGGCAAGGCGATGGTCACCGGCGAACAGCAGGAGGAGTTGCTGCGCCTGTGATCGCGATTCTTGCGTTGTTGCTCTCGAACGCCGCCTGGGCACAGCCGGTCACCGGTTGGGGCCGCCAGCAGAATACCGTCCAACTCAAGCAGGCCGCGGGCGGACTGGACATTGAGTTCATCAGTGGCTCTACGTTCCGCGTGCGCCGTGGCCTGGCCGTGCCGCCGCCAGCGAGTGCGCCGGACCCCGTCGACCTGCAGATTTCGCAGGACAAGGAAAGCATCACGATCACCGGCACCGAAGTGCAGGTACGGGTTGCGCGGACGTCGGGACTGGTCACGGCGATGCTGCCGGGCTCCGTGCGGCTCTTCCACGAATCCCGGGCGCAGTTGCAGGCCGGCCGCGCGGAGTTGGTTCTGGAGACGCCGACCGCGGAGAAGTTCCTGGGACTGGGTCCACGCCCGCACGAAGCCGCGGATGCGCGCGGGTTAGTGCTGACGCCGCAATCGCCCTTCTTCATCGCGAGTCACAACGGCTATGGCTTCTGGATGTCTGGCAATGGTCCGTTCCAGTTCGATGTCGGCAAGTCGCAACCGTCACAGGTGCGCATTTCAACGACCGGCGTGGAGCGGTTGGAGTACACCGTCGCCTTCGGCCCATCGGTGAAAGAGATTTGGGATGAGCGATTGAAGGCAGTGGGTGCGCCGCCGACACCGTTGCTGCCGCAACTGGAACTGATCGCCGGAAGCCAGTTGCCGGCCGCCGCGTCGCGCATGCCGCAGACGGACCTCTGCGGCGATGCACGGGCTCTGGTACACGCCAGTCTGTCCGGCCTGCCGATGCCGGCCTTCGATCTGGGCCACTACCGTGACGCTTCGGACTACATCTACAAGCGTGCCGCGGGCCTGGCTGCCTATGCGCCCATCTTCTATGATTCTAATCCGCCCACCGCCGGCGCGAAGTTGGAGATGGAGAAAGAGGCGGCGGCGAAGCGGCATCAGTTCTCGCTCTTTCTCTTGACGTATGCCGATGAGGTCCGCGGGCGCGGCTATCCGGTGCTGCATCCGTTGGTGCACCAGTTCCCGCGCGACCCGGCGGTGGCACAACAAATCGATGCGTTTATGTTTGGGGACGAATTGCTGATCGTACCCGCCTGCGCACCTGGCAAGAAGAGTGTCTACCTGCCCCAAGGCATCTGGACCGACACGCGCACCGAACAGGAGTATCGCGGGCGCCAGACCGCCACGTTTGATTCGCCGGATGACGGTGTGATCGCCCTGGCGAAGAACGGTTCCATCATGCCGCTGGTGGTGGATAAGGTGACCGAGTTGCACTACTACCCGAAGCTTGGGGGGGAGTTCTTCTTCTTTGAGCCCGACGCGAATGACTATTCGCAGGTGCACGCCGGGCCGGCGGCCGACATCTACCGCGTCCAGATTGAGACGAAGGTCTATCGCAAGTATGAGTGGGTTATCCACCACATGGACAAACCAATGGCTGTGGAGCAGGTGGACGTCGGGCCGGTGCGGTGGCGCTATGACGAGGCCACGCGGACCGTGCGGATTCCCGTGGATGCGCCCGCGCACAGCGACATCATCCACAATATTTTGTACTGAGGTTCTCGCATGAAGTTGGCTTTTTCTGCAAGGGCTTTGCCGAGGTAGTGCTCGTCCTTTGCTGGCTTGTGGTTGAGTCGGCGACCGCGCCCAGCAGGCCGCACGCGAGATCTTGCTCGATCGGGTCGCACACGCCGAACTGCCACCCGATTCAGCCAACGCAACGTTCGACATCGCCGCGTGAGTTCCTGGCCATCAACCAAGGCGCGGCGTGTCTTCGCAGCTCTGCTGCGTATCGGATGGTCTCACGACCGCACCGTTGGCGCCCACAAGATCTGGACTAAGAGCGGTTGGGCCGACTACCGGTTTTCTTTCCATGATTCTGACGAAATCGGCCCCGCCATGCTCTCAAGAATAGCGAAGAAAACCGGCCTCAAGCCCGAGGATCTCTGATGCTTGGCGGCGGATGGTTACCAGTCCGCCACCGACCCATCCTTGTGGAAGCATGCCATGGTCACTTCCGGCTGGAAAGGATACTTGGCCGCCTCCGCTTCATTGATATCGATGCCTAGTCCCGGCTTCGTGGGAGGCAGCACGTATCCCTGCGTCACGTTCAGTGGATCGGTCAGGATATCGTTGCGCCAGGGCACATCCGCCCGCACCACTTCCTGGATCAGATAATTGGGCACCGCGAAGCCAATCTGGATCGACGCCGCCGTACTCACCGGACCCTGCGGGTTATGGCACGCCACGCTGATAGAATACGTCTCGGCCATCGCCGCAATGCGCCTTGCCTCACTAATGCCGCCGCAGTGCGAAACATCGGGCTGCACGATCGCACAGGCACGTTTCTCCAGCAGTTCCCGGAACTCCCAGCGGCCCACCAGTCGCTCGCCCGTGGCAATCGGGAACGGCAGCGCGCGCGATACTTCCACCATCGCGTCCATATGCTCCGGCCAGCAGGGCTCTTCGTACCAGAACAGATCGTAGTCGGCCAGCATGCGGCCGAACTGCAGCGCCGCGGCCACCGTGGTGCGGGCATGCAGGTCCAGCATGATGTCGATGTCGGGCCCCGCGTTGCGCATCGCCTCCACGCACTTCGCGGCGCGCTTCATCACCGCCGGGCTTTCCACCAACTCCGCCACCGGAATTGGCATCGACTTCACGGCCGTAAAGCCTTTCTCGATGCTGTGCTGCAGGCGTTCGGCGAACACCTCGGGTTCCAGCGTGCCGTAGATGTCCTCCAGTTTGCCGCCACCCAAGTGGTCGTACAGACGCAGCCGGTCGCGCACGGGACCGCCCAGCAGTTCGCACACCGGCTTGCCGAGTTCCTTGCCTTTGATGTCCCACAGCGACTGGTCAATGCCGCTCATCGCGGTCATGGTCACGATGCCGCCGCGCCAGAAGTATTGGCGATGCATGATCTGCCACAGATGCTCGATGCGGCGCGGATCCTGGCCGATCAGCAGCACGGACAGGTCTTCGATAGACCCCACCACGCCTTTCGTCTTCCATTCGAGCGTGGCCTCCCCCCAGCCATACAGGCCTGGCTGATCGGTTTCCACCTTGACGAGAATCCAGTTGCGCATCCGCGCGTTGACGACGAGAGTTTTGATAGCGGTGATCTTCATGGCTTCAAACGAGACCTGCGCCGCGAGAAGAGCATGCCGGACCATGTCTCATCAATGGCGCAGATCTTGTAGTCTACCAGTCCGAAGGTGGCGGCTAACTCGCGGATGGTCTGCTGCTTCAGTTCGGAGGTGCGGGCGGTTTGCTTGGGCCAGGCAATCCATAACGGACTATCCACGCGCTGCCGGAACCGGCCCAGCAGATCATCCATGTCCTCCACAAAGCGGATTTCCATGTCGTGAGGATCGGACGCATCCTCCACCCATGTCGCGCCATGCGGCAACTCGCCGACCGAGCGAAAGAGGGCCGCCGGTGCGTTGATCGCCAACCCCCTCATACCGCTCTTGATGGCCAACTTGCGTAGCACCGGCACGGGCGCGGTTGCGGAGCGCGTCTTCAACGGAAGGGACACGGGAGGTGATTCCGCGGCCTTCCGCAAGCCTTCCTCCACCTGCGTCCAAGGCACATAGATGGCGTCCGGAATCAACTCCCGAATCCCCGCCACCTTCTCCTCCACCCCACCCGCGTACACCAGCGGAATCCCGCGCAGCGACTTCGAATCCTTCATCGACACGCCGACCGCCTTACCATGCGAAGGCATGCGGTCCAGATCAATGACCACGGCGTCCGGGGGCGATTCCCGCAAGCAGCGGAACAGCGGCGTCGCCCCGCCAATCGGCACGAAAGCTTCCACCTCGATTCGACCCGCCCGCAATTCCGCGGCCCGCGCATCGACATCCGCCTGCTTCCATCCAATCAGCACCACGCGCATGGTTTATCTCGCCACACCTCGCAGTTTCCCAATCGCCGTCCGGATGTTCTCCGCCTGCGCATAGTCCGGATGGTGCCGCAGGAAGTTCTCCAACTCCCCGGCTGCCTCCGCCCGCTTGCCGCGCTTCATATAGATATCCGACAGCGTCAACTGCGGATTCGTGAAGTGCGCCGGATCCAGCCGCTTGGTCTCACTCAGATACCGTACAGCCTCATCCAGCCGCTTCATCTCGTAATAGGTCAGCCCCAACTGCGCATTGGCCAGCGCATCCCGCGGACGGGTGTCCACCGCCTGGGTGTTTAACTCCAGCGCCTCTTCTAGCCGCCCCACCTGTAATAGCACTCCGCCCAGATTCACCAGTGGCTCAAACAAGGCGTCATCCTGTTTACGGGCCTCCCGAAAGTACTCCTCCGCCTTCTTCAAATCCCGATTATGATAGGCGATCGTGCCGAGTTGATTCCACGCCACGGCGAATTGTGGCGACATCTTCACGGCCTTCTCCAGATGCACGACGGCCCCGTCGTAGTCCTGTTTCCGCAGCTTCTTCTGGCTCTCGAAGTACTCCTTCCAGGCCTTTTCGGAAATCGAGAGGCGTTTGGCGGATACGGTGAACCGCTCACCCGGCGTCGCCACCCTCATCGCCCGCGAAGGGTGCACCACGATATTCACTTTAAACCGCCCCTTCTCATCCACCGTGCTCGGGCCAATATCGTAAGTTTGGCGAAACTCCCCCACGCGCGGCACGTACGCCGTTACCACGTAGCTGCCCCGCGGCACCTTCTTGAACTTGAACTTGCCGTCCCAGAGCACCTGCGCGTTATTGGAGTAGCCGCTGCTTCCGGAAATACTCACCCGCGCGAAACGCACCGGGGCCACAACTCCCTCCAACGTATAGGTCTTGCGAGGTTCCGCGGGAAAGGCTGGCCCTGCCACGAGCAGCCATAGACATAAGCCCGCCGGGTACGCCAGTCTGCGAGAATGGGAGAGAGTCCTGATGGTCATTGATGGCATCTACTACGCTCTGGGTTTCACGCTAGGCGGCTTGGCCGTCTCCTATTTGACGAAACCCGCATTTGGTCTTCCCCTTTTTATTCTCGCCGCCTTTTGTCTGTATTTCTTCCGCGACCCGGACCGCGCCGTCCCGGCCGGCAACGTCGCCGTGTCGCCTGCCGACGGCAAAGTCGTGGTGGTGCGTCCAGAAGATGGCGGAACCCGCATTAGTATCTTTCTGAACGTCTTTGACGTCCATGTCAACCGTACTCCAATTTCCGGCAGGATCACGAAGGTCGAGTACCAGAAGGGTAAGTTCCTGGTGGCCAGCAAGGAAGAGGCTTCCACGGAGAACGAAATGAATACCGTCACGGTGGAAGGCGATGGCTCGCGCGTGGTCTTCAAACAGATCGCCGGCCTCATCGCCCGCCGTATCGTTTTCTGGAAAAAGCCCGGCGACACGGTCCAGCGCGGGGAGCGTGTCGGCCTCATCAAGTTCGGTTCTCGTGTCGATATCTGGTTTGGTCCAGAGTGGGAGATCGCCGTCCGTACAGGGGAGCGTGTCAGCGCGGCCTCTACGGTCCTGGCCAAGAAGAAAGGCTCGTAAGATGCCAATCAACCTGCCGTCGCCTTTAGTGGATAAAGTGAGCCGCCGCCCGCGCCGCGCGGCGTATGCGCTGCCTACGTTGTTCACGGCTGGAAACCTGTACTTGGGATTCTTCTCGATCTTAAAAAGTTTCGAGGGAGCGATGGCCGTCAGTGCCGGCCTGCGGGGCTCGGTGGAGCAATGGAATCTGGCGGCGGTGGCGATCGGTTTCGCCGTGGCGCTGGATGGCCTGGACGGCCGCATCGCCCGCCTCACCGGTACCGAAAGCGATTTCGGTAAGGAGATGGACTCGCTGGCCGACGTCATTACGTTCGGCGTTGCTCCCGCCGTGCTTGCCTATGTTTATGGCCTGCTGTTCGTCGACTTCACCAATGACCCGGTGATTCGGGAGAACCTCACGCGCGGCGGCCTGTTCATCTGTTTCCTGTTTCTGCTGTGCAGTGCGTCGCGCCTGGCACGGTTCAACGTACAGACGAATCCCGTCCCAAAGAACCCCGGCCGCCCGGACCGCAAGTACTTCGTAGGCCTGGCCACGCCGGCCTCGGCGGGTCTGGTGGCCAGCATCGTCTACGCGGCCGACGGCGTGCCGCTGCGCTGGTGGCCCATTTCGGTGGCTTGGCTCTCGCTGATCGCGCTGCTGTCGTTTCTGATGGTCAGCACCTGGCGCTACCGCAGCTTCAAAGACCTGAATCTGCTCACGCCACGCTCCCCGCTCAGCATCATCGCGCTCGGCAGCCTTATCATGCTGATCTGGAATTTCTCACAGCCGGTTCTGCTCGGCATCGGGGTGGGCTATGTTTCCAGTGGTATCCTGGTGCGCATCGGCGGCATCATCCGCCGTCTTTCCAAACGCAGCCAGGTGCCGCCCCCGCAACCGCACCAGCAACCTGGTTAAGAAGTAATCACGAATGAGTTCCCCTTCCATCGGTATTGTCGGCAGCGAAACGCTGCTCGGAAAAGAACTGCGCGAATCCCTGCGCGTTTGCTCGTTGAAGCCCGCCATCCAGTTGATCGGCGCTGACGACGAAGAGTCAGGAAAAGTGTTGCTCGAAGAGGAGGAGGCCACCATGATCACACCTCTCGACGAGCGCAACCTTGCTTCGGCCGACATCGTCATGCTGGCCGGCTCCCGCGAAAGCAGCCGCAAAGCCTGGAGCCTGCTGGAGCAGCGCAACGACACGCCGGTTATTGACCTGACCCGCTCGCTGGAAGACATCGGCTCGGCACGCCTGACCGCGCCCATGGCCGGCACGGGCTCACCCGGATCTGGCGGACCCTTGCTTATCGCGCATCCGGCTGCCATTGCCCTCGCGTTGTTCCTTCCGCGCCTGGCACCCCACCAACCGCGCCGCATCGTCGCCGACATCTTTGAGCCCGCCAGCGAGTACGGCCAACCCGCCATCGACGAACTGCATCAGCAGACCATGAAGCTGTTCGCCTTTCAGACGCTGCCCAAGGCGGTGTTCGACACGCAGATCGCCTATGCGATGCTGCCACGCTATGGCGCCGACTCGCTCCACTCGCTGGCACAAGCCGAACTCACCATTGAGCGGCATCTGGCCAGCCTGCTGGCCTCGACAGCGAGCCCCATGCCATCCCTGCGGCTCAGCCAGGCGCCCGTCTTCCATGGCTACAGCATGTCGATCTGGGTGGAGTTCGACGCGGCCGTGACCGTCGAGGAACTCAGCGCCGATTTCTTTGTCGAAAACGTGGAGATGCGCGGTGAGGACGAAGAGGTTCCCACCAATGTCGGCTCCGCCGGACAGCAGGGAATCGCCGTCGGCGACGTGCGGGCTGACCGCAACAATCCGCGCGCCTTCTGGTTCTGGCTGACCGCCGACAATTTGAAGCTCTCGGTGGACAACGCCATTCAGGTTGCCGAAACCATATGGGTCGACTAGCAGCCCTTGCCCTGCTGGCACTGGCCGCCTGCGGAGCCGGTTGCGGCTATCACGTCGCCGGCAAGGCTGACCTGCTGCCCAAGAACATCCGCACCATTTACATCCCTGCGTTCACGAACAACACGGTACGTTATCGCCTGAATGAACGGCTGGCCGGCGCCATCACGCGGGAGTTCCTCAGCCGCACGCGCTATCGGGTGGTGTATGACGAAGCCGATGCCGACGCCATCCTGCGCGGGTCGGTGATGAACATTTTCAGCTTCCCCACCACCTTCGATACCGCCACAGGCCGCGCCGCCGGCGTGCAGATGAATCTCGTCCTGCAGATTACGCTTACCGAGCGCACTACCGGCAACGTGCTCTATACTAACCCCTCGATGGACGTACGCGAACGCTACGAGATCAGTGTCGATCCTCTGGCCTATGTGGAAGAAAGCGACACTGCGCTCGATCGCCTGGGCCGGCAGGTGGCCGGTGCCGTCGTCAGTGCCATCCTGGAGGCGTTCTAATGACGCCGCAGCAGTTCCTTACCGAGGCCAAGTCCGGCAATCCGGCACCGATGTATCTCTTCGTCGGCCCGGAGAGCTACCGGCGCCGCATCTGCCGCCGGACGCTGATCGAAAAGTTCTTACCGGAGGAGATCCGCGAGGAGGGGCTGTCGCGCCATGACATGGACGAAGTGACCATGCGCGACGTGCTGGATGATGCCAGCAGTTTCTCCCTGTTCGCCTCGCAGCGCGTCCTGCTGGTGAGCAGCGCGGAGCATGTGCTGCCCAAGGGAAACGCGAAGGAAGACGACAATCCCAACTTCCTCGCCTTACAGGACTACGCGAAGAACCCCACGCCCGGCGTCGTCATCGTCTTCGATTCCCAGCGCATCACGTTCGACAGCGACGACAAGACTAAGCTCGACCGGCTACGAAAGTTTTTTGCGCCGGTCAGGCAGGTGGTCGAGTTCCACCCCTATTCGAGCGAAGACGCGCGCCGCTTGGCCGGCGACCTGGCCCAACGCTCCGGCCTGAAGACCGAACCAGGTGCGCTGGAAGCCCTCTGCGAAGCCCTGGGCAACGACGCCGCGCGCATCTCCAGTGAAATTGAGAAGCTGTCGTTATTCGTCGGCAACACACGCGCCGTGCGCCTGGAAGATATTGCGTCGCTATCGCCCGACGCCCGCGAGACCACCATCTTCGCGTTGGTTAACGCGATCAGCCGTGGCGACCGCCGCGCCAGTCTGGACCTGCTCGAGACGCTGGTACGCGCCGGGGAATACCTGCCGCTGGCCCTTAGCTTCCTGGCCACGCAGTTCCGCCTCGCACTGGCCGCCCGCGACGAAGGCATCCGCACGCAACAGCAGATCCAGGGGCACTTCGCGAAACTGGGTATCGGTATGTGGCCGTCGCGCGCGCAGCAGGTGATGCAAACCATGCAGTCGTTCGACAAGAAGCGACTGGAGGAAGCCATTGCAGCCACCTACCAGGCCGACAAAGCCTTCCGCGACCGTAGCCCGGATGACCGCATCGTCATGGAAGACCTGGTCCTGCAGTTGACCCGGAAGTGACTCCAGTCACGGCGCGGCCCCCCTTCACGGCCGTACGCTGGAAACATGAAGAAGCCGCTGGTTCGCCGCCTGGAGCCCGACACCTCCCAGAAGCTGCGCTGCGGCATGCAGGCGGCCTTCCTATTGCTGAATCTGTGGATTGGCGCCCAGTTCTATCTGTTCGTCCGCCAGTTTGAGACCGGCAACATCACGGGTTGGAGCCGCCCGGCGGGCGTGGAGGGATGGCTACCCATCGCCGGGATGATGAATACGAAGTACTGGCTGCAGACCGGCGAAGTGCCCGTCATCCATCCGGCTGCCATGGTTCTGTTCGTCACGTTCCTGCTGGTCTCGCTGCTTTTCCGCAAGGCTTTCTGCGGCTGGCTTTGTCCCATCGGCGCTATTTCGGAGGCGTTGTGGAAGTTGGGGCGCGAAACCTTCAAACGCAACTTCGTGCTGCCGCGCTGGATTGACCTGCCGTTGCGCAGCCTGAAGTACATCCTGCTGGGCTTGTTCCTGTACGCGGTGGGCACCATGGCCGCGCCCGATATCGCCGCTTTCCTCTATTCGCCCTATGGCATTGTGGCCGACGTGCAGATGCTGAACTTCTTCCGCTATCTGGGTCCGACGGCTGCCGTTACGCTGATCGTTCTGGTGCTGGCCTCCGTGCTGGTGCGGAATGCCTGGTGCCGCTATCTGTGTCCGTACGGCGCGCTGATGGGCTTTGCCTCGGCACCTAGCCCGCTACGGATCTGGCGCAACGAAGAACGCTGCATCGATTGCGCGAAATGCGCCAAGGCCTGCCCGTCGTCACTGGCGGTCGACAAACTGGTGCAGATCCGAACGGTGGAATGCATCGGGTGTCTGGAGTGCGTGGCGGTTTGCCCCGCCGACGACGCGCTCGGTGTCAGCTTCGTTCACAAGCGCCGCTACCTGCATCCGCGCGCCATTGCCGCCGGCGTCGCCCTGGTGTTCTTGGGCATCACCGGCGCCGCCAAACTCACCAACCACTGGGACAGCCCTATTCCGAACCAGATGTACGAACGGCTTATCCCGCAGGCACAGGACTTCCGGCATCCCTGAATGTTGTTTGACTCTCGACTACGCGGCCTTTAGGAACTCGGCAAATAACGATGGGCGTATACTAGACGTATGCCGCGCATGCAGGTCTATCTGCCAGCAGATCTCTACGAAATAGTGAAAGAGCGCCGGCTCCCCGCATCCGAACTTCTGCAGGACGCGGTGCGTCGGGAAGTGCATCGTCGACGGTTGCAGTCCGCCAGTGAGCGGTACACCGCAGAACTCGCGGCAGAGGTCGGCCAGCCCACTCCTCAGGAGCGCGCCCACGCGGTTTCCGTGGCGAGACGAATTGCCCGTCGTACGGCTAAAAAGGCTGGCTGAGGTTTGTGCTGATTCTGGATTCGGGGGCCGTCAGCCAACTGGCGGATCGCTCGCGTCGCGCCTTGGCACTGACCGTCGCGCTGCGCGAGGAAGGCCTCTGGCCACCGACGGTGCCCTCAGTCGTTCTCGTGGAGTGCTTGCAGGGGCATGCCGGTCGCGATGCAAGCGAAAATCAGTTTCTCAAGAACTGTGAAATAGCCGATGTCGTTACTGAGCTCTCGCTCGGCGGGCGGCTTTACTACGGCATTTGGCCCGCCGTGGATCAGCAGTCGATGCGATTGTCGTGGCTTTCGCGGAACCCGGAGGCACGGTACTTACGTCCGATCCGGACGACCTGAAGGCATTGGCAAGCCACGCGAGCGACGTTCGGATCGAGCGGGTCTAGATCAGCGAACCAGCTACTCTGCCATCGCCGGGTAGTGCCGCACGATCACGCCCGCCTCCCGAAACAGAATGTGCGAATTGCGGAACTGCTCATCGTAGAACTCGCTCGTGTACTGGCTCATGCGGTGGCCCGACACCACCACCTCGCGGATCCCCGCCTGTACGATCGCCCGCGCGCAATCCATGCACGGCATGATCTCCACATACAGCGTGCAGCCTTCCAGCGGTGTCCCGCAGCGAGCCGCGTTGCAGATGGCGTTGCGCTCGGCATGCTCGATCCACAGATACTTCGTCGGCCGCACCAACCGCTCCGGCACGTCATCGCGAATCCCGCGCGGGAAGGAGTTGTACCCCGTAGTCCGAATCTCGTGCGCCGGACCCACAATCACACACCCCAGCTTGGTGTTCGGATCCTTGCTGCGGGCCGCCACCACTTTGCAGATGTCCAGGTAGTACTCGTCCCAACCGGGAAGTGCGCTCATGCTGAACGATGGTACACCAGCGCTGCTACTTCGCGTCGCGCCAGTTATCGCCGATGCCGGTTTCCACCAGCAGCGGCACGTTCAACTGCTCCACGTTCTCCATGGCATCCTTTACCAGCGCCGCGGCGCGCTCGGCCTCGTCGGGCGGGCACTCCAGCACCAGCTCGTCATGCACCTGCAGCAGCAGCCGCGTCTGCCATCCGCCGCGTTCCAGTTCCTCGTCGATGCGGATCATCGCCTTCTTAATCAGGTCCGCCGCGCCGCCCTGCATAGGCGTGTTCACCGCGATGCGTTCGGCAAAGCCGCGCGCCGATGGGTTGCGGCTGTTCATGTCCGGGATGGGCCGCTCGCGTCCAAACATCGTCCGCGACACGCCGCTGCGCCGCACCTCCGCCACGGTCTTCACGATGTACTCATGCACGCCGTGGTAGCGCTCGAAGTAGTTCAGGATGTAGAGTTCCGCCTGCTGCCGCGAGATGCCCAAAGACATGGCCAAGCCAAACGGCGTCTGCCCATAGACAATGCCGAAGTTCACCGCCTTCGCCATGCGTCGCATGTCCGCCGTCACCTCACCGGGCTGCACTTTGAAGACTTCGCACGCCGTGCGGGTATGGATGTCCTCTCCCTTGCGGAAGGCATCCACCAGCACCTCGTCTTCGCTCAGATGCGCCAGCAGTCGCAGCTCAATCTGCGAATAATCGGCGACCAGCAACTTCCAGCCCGACCGCGGCACAAACGCCGCCCGAATCTCACGCCCCAACTCCGTACGGATCGGAATGTTCTGCAGGTTCGGATCCGAACTCGACAGCCGCCCCGTCGCCGCGCCGGTCTGGTGAAAGCTGGTATGCAGGCGGCCGGTGCGCGAGTCAATGCGCTGCGGCAGGGCATCCACGTACGTGCCCTTCAACTTCACCAACTGCCGGAACTCCAGCACCTTCGCCGCGATTGGATGCTCCTCGGCCAGTTCTTCCAACACATCCGCCGCCGTGGAGATCTGCTTGCCCTTGCCATACTTCACCGGCACCGGCAAACCCATCTCTTCAAACAGAACCTTGCCCAATTGTTGCGGCGAGTTGATGTTGAAGCCATGCCCGGCCAGTTCGTGGATCTCCGCCGTCAGCCG
>JAEUQF010000298.1 GCA_016789745.1 Bryobacterales bacterium | reverse complement strand
ATGCGAATATTTCGGGCGCACCTTGGCGAAATGGTCCTTGATACGCAGCAGCCGGCCCATATCGACGCGGGTGGTGAACCCGGTACCCTGCAGCATCTCCACCATGCTCTCGGTCGGGTTGTGGCCCGGCCCCAGGCTAAGAGAAGAGATGGCCGTATCGACAATATCGGCGCCGGCTTCGATGGCCTTCATCAGGCTCACCATCGTCACGCCCGTGGTGGCGTGCACGTGCACATGCACCGTCGTGTCGGCACCGCACTGCTCCTTGATGCCGCGCACCAGGTCATAGGCAGGCTGCGGCTTCAGCAACGCCGCCATATCCTTGATACAGATGGAATCGCAGCCCAGGTCCAACAGTTGCTCCGCCATTTCCACGAATTCGTCGATGGTATGCAGCGGACTTACGGTGTAACAGATCGTGCCCTGCGCGTGCTTGCCGGTGCGCCGCACCGCGTCCACCGCACGCCGGATATTCCGGATATCATTCAGGGCATCAAAAACACGAAACACATCGATCCCATTCTCCGCGGATTTCTCCACGAAGCGGTCGACGACGGTATCTTCATAGTGGCGATAACCGAGCAGGTTCTGGCCGCGCAGCAGCATCTGCAGACGGCTGTTCGGCATCAGTTTGCGGAACGTACGCAGACGTTCCCAGGGGTCTTCGTTCAGGAAGCGAATGCAGGCATCGTACGTGGCGCCTCCCCAACATTCGACGGACCAAAAACCAGCCTTATCGATATCCTCGCAGGCCGGGATCATATCTTCGGTTGCCATGCGCGTCGCCATCAGGCTTTGATGGGCATCGCGCAGGACCAACTCAGTAATTTCAATGGTTCTTGCCATAGATTTGTGTTGCAATTCCGCAAGCGACATGGGGCGGGGTTTGTGTCATAGAAATAGATGCAAGTTACTAGCCACCACACCACGTGGGTGTTAACCCTCACGTCGCAGACACTTAGCGATTCCCCGGTGTTACGGCATGCCGGGAGAATAGGGGCTTTCCACCCACTTTCGGGGGTTTTGGCGGTCTCCGGTTGGACTCTCGTTGCACAACGGCAGGGAGCAGGATACGCTACAAACATCCGTGGAGCGCGATCAGATTCTCCTTGCCCTTCGTGAAAGGATTATCGCTTTCGCGGCATCTCGTTACCGAAGGGAACTGGCCGAAGACGTGGCCCAGGAGGTGCTGGAACTGCTGGTGGAGAAGTACCCGCACGTCACCAGTTTAACGGAATTGGTGCCGCTGGCGTTAAGAATTACACGTTTCAAAATCATGTCCGGCGTGCGTACCAGCATCCGCCGCGGCGAGCATACGGCGGTGCCGGTGGAGGATATGCCCCTCGCCGACCCGCACCTGAACCCAGCCGAACTCGCCGAGCGCAAGGAGCAGGTGGCACGGTTGCGCGCCGCGCTGTTGACGCTCGGCGATCGTTGCCGGGACCTGATCCGGCTGAAACTGGAGGGTAAGACGTTCGCCGAGATTCAGTTGCAACTGAATGTGGCGTCGCTGAACACCATCTACGTATGGGATCATCGCTGCCGGAAACAGTTGTTGGAAGCCATGGGAGGGAGTTGGGATAAGCGATGAACCAGAATCCAGATCCGAATCCCGACCCGCGCCGCCTGCTGAGCGGCTACGCCACCGGCAACCTCAGTGAGGCCGAAGCCCAGGAACTGCTCCAGGCGTCGCTCCACGATCAGGAGTTGTTCGATGCCCTGGCCGACGAGCAGGTATTGCGCGACCTGCTGGATCAACCCGGCGTCAAACAGGAGTTGATCGAATCTTTACGCCCGTCACCCTGGGAGCGCTTCAAGAAGTGGATGGCGACACCGATGGGCTGGAGCGCGGCGGGAGTGGCCGTCGCAGCTGCGGCGTTGACCCTGGTGATCGCCCCGCAGGCGATGCGCAAGGCGGCTGAACCTGTGCCGCATCGCGTCGACCAAGTGGCGGTCACCGCGCCAAAGGAGAAGGACAGCGCCCAGGTAGCCGCGCCCCCGCTCGTGGCCCAAGAGCGGCGAGCCCCGGAACCGCGGGCAGCCTTAGAGAAACTGCCCCCCAGCAAACCCGCAGTCGAACGCAAGGAAGAGCGAGCGGCGCCGGTTGCCTCGGCGCCACCGCCCGCACCAACGGAACCGGCGCAGCAGGCCTACCAGGCGCAGACTCCCGTGCAAGCACAACAGCAGCAACTGGCCGATAACGCGGACCAATTGCAGCGGGCTGAGCCCCGGCGCCAGGTGGCCACCCGGGTCCGCGATGCCGCCCCAAAGGCCGATTCCCAGGCAGAGCAGGCGGCCCAGGCTCCCGCGGCACCTCCCGCGGCCACCGCCGGCGCGCTGTCGCGTTCGCAAACGGCGGAGTCGGTTGCCGTCTCGGCCACCTCCCCGATGCTGGAAACAGCGCAGCCCGTTTATGTTCTCGAAGCCCAGGATGCCAATGGGATCTTCGTGGCAGTGCGCCGTCCGGCGCCTGGGCGCGTTCGCCTGCGCGTCAACCCGGCCGAAGACGGGTTCGCGGTGCTGCAACGCAACCGCGAGACACCGCTGCGTGTGGCGGTTCGCAAGGGCGTGCCCGCGCTGCTGCCCGCCGAAGGACTGGAGGTCAACACCGGCGACCGGCTGCAACTCACATTCGCCTACGGCCAGAACCTGCCGGGAACCACTAGCGGCCCGGCAGGCTTTCGTGCCGGGGCCTCGGCGAAACAGACCGCCTCGCCAGCCCCCATCCTCATCGCCATCGGCGCCGGCACCGAGCGTTAACGCCATCAACGCCGGCCACGACGTCGCGCTCACCAACAACCTCCCCCGCCCAGCGCCCCGCACGCCATCGTGCCCAGTTCGGGCAACGCCACCGGGTCGCTGTGACTCAAATCATCAGCGAGTACGCGAGTACAACCCATGCCCGTTGAACTGCGTCATCAGAACCGAGGCAAGGCTCAGTAAATCTTCCCTCGAATTTTTGGAAGACGTGTGAAAGGGGCGCCGCGATCGCGGCATATCGCTGGTGAGGAGAGCTTCCCACGATATGCGACACAACAAGATCCACAGCCTGCTGGGAACCATGCTGGCTAGCCTGCTGCTGCCATCCCTGCAAGCCGCCCCGCCCGCCCCCGGCTCGGGCGACCTGCGCGTGATCGACAAGAACGGCCAACCCGGCCAGGCCTGCCCGCTGAAACGCACCGACGTGAAAGCCGAGATTACCGGCTTTCTGTCCCGCGTCACGGTCACCCAGAACTTCGAGAACCCCTTCAGCGACCGCATCGAAGCGGTCTACACTTTCCCCCTCCCGCAGAATGCCGCCGTCGACGACATGACTATGCTCGTGGGCGACCGTGTCATCAAAGGCAAGA
Organism: Bryobacterales bacterium; assembly: GCA_016789745.1. GTDB lineage: Bacteria > Acidobacteriota > Terriglobia > Bryobacterales > Bryobacteraceae > CADEFT01. Next base: position 3,523 of record JAEUQF010000298.1, on the reverse strand, counting down.
TCAAGCCGCGCGAAGAGGCCAAAGCCATCTACGACGCCGCCCGCCAGTCGGGCCGTACCGCCAGCCTGCTTGAACAGGAGCGCCCGAACATCTTCACGCAATCGGTGGCCAATATCCGGCCCGGCGAGAAGGTGCGCATCACGCTGAGCTACGTGGAAACGCTGCCCTACGAGAGCGGCACCTATTCGTTCGTCTTTCCGATGGTGGTTGGCCCGCGCTACATGCCAGGACAGCCTGCCGGACAGCAGGGCGGCGGCTGGTCGCCCGATACCACCCGCGTGCCCGATGCTTCGCGCATCTCGCCGCAGGTCACGCCCGCCGGCACGCGCGCCGGTCATGACATCACGGTCGAAGTATCGCTCGATGCCGGCGTGCCCATCGACGCCCTCACCGCCAGCAGCCACGAAGTCATCACCACGCGGCCCGATTCACACCGCGCCATCGTGAAGTTGAAGGACCTCGCCGTCATCCCCAATAAGGACTTCATTCTCAAATACGACGTCGCCGGGCGCAAAGTGGAAGACGCTGTACTGACCCATCGCGGCGAGAAAGGCGGCTTCTTCACCATGATCCTGCAGCCGCCCGACCGCGTTACCCCCGCCGAAATCACACCCAAGGAACTGGTGTTCGTCGTTGACACCTCCGGCAGCATGCACGGTTTCCCGCTGGATAAGTCCAAGGAAGTGATGCGCCTCGCGCTCACCCACATGAATCCGCGCGACACCTTCAACCTCATCACGTTCAGCGGCGATACCCGCATCCTCTTCCCTGCCCCCGTTCCGGCAACGGCGGAGAACGTCGAGCGCGCCCGGCAGTTCCTGGAAAGCCATCGCGGCGGCGGCGGCACGGAAATGATGAAAGCCATCCGCGCGGCGCTCGAGCCCACCACCAGTCAGGAACATGTACGCGTCGTCGCGTTTTTTACTGACGGCTACGTCGGCAATGACATGGAGATCGTCGGCGCCATCCAGCGCTACAGCAACGCCCGTGTCTTCAGCTTCGGCATCGGCAACTCGGTCAACCGCTTTCTGCTCGATAAGATGGCCGAACACGGCCGGGGCGAGGTGGAGTACGTCACGCTGAAGGATGACGGCTCCGCCGCCGCCAAGCGCTTCTTTGAACGGATGCGCCATCCGCTGCTCACCGACATCGCTGTGGAATGGAACGGACTGCCCGTCAGTGAAGTCTACCCGCACAAGGTGCCCGATCTGTTCTCCGCCAAGCCGCTCATCCTGCATGGCCGTTATGGCAACGCCGCCAAGGGCATCATCACCTTAACCGGCAAAGCAGCAGGTAAGCCGTTCCGCCGCACCATCGCCGTTGACCTGCCGGCCAGCGAACCGAAGCACGACGTGCTCGCCACGCTGTGGGCGCGCACCAAGGTGAGTGAACTGATGGCGCGCGACTATGCCGGCATCCAGCGCGGCAACCCAACTGATGATCTGCGCAACCAGATCACGAAACTCGGCCTGGACTTCCGCCTGATGACCCAGTTCACGGCCTTCGTCGCCGTGGAAGAGCGCACGGTCACCGATGGCGGCGCGCCGCGGCGCATCGAAGTCCCGGTGGAGATGCCCGAAGGTGTCAGCCGCGAAGGTGTCTTTGGCGAAGCCGACGCCGCCCAGCCGCAGATGGCTCTGCGCAAGATGGCGCCGATGCGGGCCGGCGCGCCGACCGGATACTTCGGCGGCACGGCAGGCATACGCCAGCGCGACGAGGCGCGCCCATCGGTCCCCATGACGGAGAGCGTCGAAGTGAAGAGCGCGGCGCCTCAGCTGGTCGTCCCGGCGCGCGCGAAACTGCATCCCGACCTGGCGGCGCTGCTCGCCAAACGCAGCACCCCGGCGCCCTTCGTCACCAACGGCAAAGCCGAGATCCGTGTCTACCTGGTCAGCAACAACGCCGCCGGCATTGAAGCCCTGAAAAAGCTCGGCCTCGAAGTCATCCGGCATGAGGCGGCCAACCAGCTTCTCATCGCCCGCATCGCCGTCGACAAGCTGGAGGCTCTGGCGAAGATGTCCGAAGTCCGCTACATCTCGCCGAAGTGAGGGCTGTGTGGTACGCTACCGATCGTGCTTACAGATAAGGTAGCTCTGATAACAGGCGCCGCCGCCGGCATTGGAGAGGCGACGGCGCTTCTTTTTGCGCAGTCAGGTGCAAAGGTAGTGGCCATGGACCGCGATGCGGCCGGCCTGAAGGATCTGGCGGCGAGGATTGAGGCCGCCGGTGGGGACGTGCTGGCGCTCGAAGCCGACATGGGCAACATCGCCTCCCTGCGCGCCTCGGTCGATGCCGCCATCGCCCGCTTCGGCCGCATCGATATTCTCATCAACAACGCCGGCATCTACCCCCGGCGCCCGTTCCTGGAAGTGACCGAAGCCGACTGGGACCAGATGCACGACATCAACTTGAAAGGCCTCTACTTCCTCTGCCAGATGGTGGCCCCGGGCATGATCGAACGCAAGGCCGGCAAAATCGTCAACATCTCGTCGGTTACGTTCTTTGTCGCCCCCAAGCTGCTCAGCCATTACGTGGCGTCGAAGGGCGGCGTCGTCGGCACCACCCGCGCCCTGGCCAAGGAACTAGGCGACTTCAACGTCCACGTCAACTGCATCACTCCCGGCGCTATCCAAACGGCGTCCGAGAAGTTCTTCGTCACCGAGCAGCAGAGCCAGGATTTCATCGAACGCCAGACCCTGAAGCGCCGCCTGCAGCCGGAGGATGTCGCCCGCGTCTGCCTGTTCCTGGGCGGCCCGTTGAGCGACGGCATGACCGGCCAGACCCTGAATGTCGATGGTGGGTGGGTGCTGTACTAAGATGGGCCGGCTGGAAGGCAAGACCATCGTCATCACCGGTGCGGCGTCCGGCTTCGGCCGGGCGTCGGCCGAACTCTGCGCGGCCGAAGGCGCCGGCCGCGTCCTGCTGCTCGATACGAATACGGCGGCGCTGCAGGAGGTGGCGGCCTCTATCGGCAACCGGGCCAGCGCCGTCACTTGTGACGTCTCCCGAACCTTGGACGTCGAACGCGCTTTCGCCGGCGTCGACACCGTGGACGGGCTGATCAACTCCGCCGGCATCGCCCGGCGCGTTCCGCTGGCCGACCAGGACGAGGCCGGCTGGGACGCCGTCATCGGCGTCAATCTTAAGGGCATCTATCTCTGTTCCCGGGAAGCCATCCGCCGCATGCCCGGACCCGGCAGCATCGTGCACATCTCCTCGGCGGTGGCGCTGATCGGCTTCCGCAACCGGCCGGCCTACACCGCCACCAAGGGCGCGATCGTCGCCCTCACCAGGAACATGGCACTCGATTACGCCGCCCGCCAGATCCGGGTGAACTGCATCTGTCCCGGCTTTGCCCGCACCGGCCTGACCGAGCCCATCTTCCAGGACCCGGAGCGGCTGGCGAAAATCAACGCGATGCACCCGCTGGGCCACATGGGCGAGGCGGAGGATATCGCCAAGGCAGCCCTGTTCCTACTGTCAGATGACGCACGCTGGATCACGGGGATCGCCATGCCCGTGG
>JAEUQF010000266.1 GCA_016789745.1 Bryobacterales bacterium | reverse complement strand
CGAGACCGAAGCTAAGTCGGAACCCTCAGTCCTGACCGAAGTGCAAAAGGTCGATGCCGCCATCGACAAGAGCGACAAAGGCCGCTATCGCCGCGATGTCGTCGCCGCCGCTACCGCCGAACAGACACTCCGCGCTCACTTTGCCAAGCAGGAACAAGCGAAGCCGACCGACACGGATTGCGACGACGACCAGGAACAAGAAGGCTTCTCCTTCGGCCGCCTCTTCCGCCGCTGAACAGAACGAGCGAAGCCAATTGCAGCCTTAACCCCGTAGCCGCCAGCCCGCGTCCTTCCCCATCGAATCGACGCACTACGCTGATCAGTTCTTTGACAACCTAACTAACCCCTCGGCCGCCACCCGGAGTCCATCCCCCGCGCGACCCGTCCCCCCATCACTCCGGCAGTACCTGGATCTCCAGATCCTTGAACCGCATCTCAAACGCCGGCCCGCTGTGCAACTGCAGCGCGATAAATCCGCTCTCCGCAATCCCCGCGTCCGCTTCCACCCACTCCACTGTCTTCACGCCGTTCAACTCCAGCGTGATCCGATTCCCCTTCGCCGTAATCACGTAGGTGTTCCAGCCGTCCTTCACCGGCGCCGCCCCACCCGGCCCCGCCAGCACCTTCTTCCGCCGCGATTCGTCATACAGGCAGCCCCAATACTTCTCCCCCATATCCGCCTGGTACCCGATCACTTCATGCGACCCCTCCATCGGCGCACTCCGAAACTGAATCCCCGAATTCGCCTTCCCCGTCGCATCCGTCATCCGGAACGCCGCCTTCAAAACAAAATTCTTATAATGCTTCTTCGTCCGCAGAAAGTCGTTGTACTTCAGCCCCGGCGACCGCCCCACAATCACTCCGTTCTCCACTGACCATAACCCCGGCGTGTCCACCATCCACTGGTCCAGGTTCTTCCCGTTGAACAGCGGGACGAATTTGTCCGCCCCAAAACCCGTCATGGTCATAAGTAGCAACAGAGCCGCGCAGCGCATGCGCGTATTGTATCCTCCCTACGCTATCCTCAGGAGAATGTTGCCCTCGTTGCTTCTGGTGGCCGCCGCTCTGTTTGCCCAAACGCCCGCCCCGGACTGGCCGCAACTGCTCGGCCCCACCCGCAATGGCGTCTACACCGGCACCGGCCGCAAGCCCGCCGCCAAACTCTGGTCGAAATCCGTCGGCGCCGGCTTCGCCGCACCCGTGGTCGCAGGCGGCAAGCTCTTCGTCTTCCATCGCCAGCAGAACCAGGAAATTCTCGAAGCCTGGAACCCCACGGATGGCAAAAAGCTCTGGGCCTACACCTACCCCACCGCCTATCGCGATGACTTCGGCTTCGACGAAGGCCCCCGCGCCGCGCCCCTCGCCGATTCCAGCCGCGTCTACACCTTCGGCGCCGAAGGCCAACTCCACTGCGTCGACGCCAATACCGGCAAGAAGATCTGGTCCGTCGATACCGCCAAAACTTTCCAGGTCCGTAAAGGCTTCTTCGGCGCGGCATCCTCTCCCGTGATCGACGGCAACCTCCTCCTCGCCAACATCGGTGGCGCCGCCGGCGGTATCGTGGCCTTCGACAAGGCCACCGGCAAAACCGCCTGGACCGCCACCGAGGACGAAGCCAGTTACTCCTCCCCCGCCGTACTTACCCTCGGCGGCCTCAAGCGCGCCCTCTTCCTCACCCGCGCCGGCCTCGTCGACCTCGACCCCACCACTGGCAAAGTCCGCTACCAGTTCCCCTGGCGCTCCCGCTCCAACGCCTCCGTCAACGCCGCTACGCCCATTGCCGAAGGCAACGTGCTGTTCCTGTCCTCCAGTTACGGCACCGGCGCCATCGCCTTCGAAGTCCAGGGCGGCAACTACAAGAAGCTCTGGTCCGATGACGACACCCTCTCTAATCACTACTCCACCAGCGTCATCTCCAACGGCTACCTCTACGGCTTCCATGGCCGCCAGGAGATGGGCCAGCAACTCCGAGCCGTCCAACTCCGCACCGGCAAAGTCGCCTGGAGCCAGGACGGCCTTAACGCCGGCACCGTAACCCTGCTTGGCGATACTCTCCTGGTCATCCGCGAAAATGCCGAGGCGCTCCTGGTCCCCGCCAAACCCGACCGCTTCCAAACCCTTAGCAAACACCAGCTACTACCCGCCACCGTGCGCGCTTACCCCGCCGTCGCCGGTGGCCTGCTGTTCCTGCGCAACGAATCTACGCTCGCCTGCTATCGGCTCGACTAACTAACTTCTTACTTACTTGTCTGGAGCACCGTATGCCCCACTCGAAAGCCATCCTCATTGGTTGTGGTTACTTCTCCCGCATTCACCTCGATGCCTGGCAGCGCCTCAAAGACCGCGTCACCATCACCGCCCTCTGCGACATCGAGCCAGCCGCCGCCCAGGCCCGCGCGGCCGAATACGGCATCGAACGCACCTACACCGACTTCCACAGCGCCCTCCATCGCGAACAACCCGACTTCGTCGATATCGTCACCCGGCCCGCCCTGCACGGCCCCATCGTCCGCGCCGCCGCCGATCGCGGCATTCCCTCCTTCTGCCAGAAGCCTCTCGCCCCTACCTTCGCCGAATGCCAGGAACTCGCCGCCTACTGCGCCCAGCGCCACGTGCGCCTCATGGTGAACGAGAACTGGCGCTGGCAGGCCTGGTATCGCGAACTGAAGCGGCTGCTCAACGCCGGCACCATCGGCGAGCCCCACTACGCCACGCTCCGCCACCGTGTTGCCGACGGCGTCGGCAGCGCGCCCTATCCCAAGCAGCCCTACTGTGCCGCCATGCCGCGCTTCCTCCTTATCGAGACCATGCTGCACTTCGTCGACACGGCGCGCTTCCTCATGGGCGATCTCGCGCTCCATTCCGCGCTCATGCATCGCGCCAATTCCCACATCGCCGGTGAAGACATGGTCGTCCTCAACTGCACCACCCCCTCCGGCGCCATCTGCGTCATCGACGGCAACCGCGTCTCCCGCGCCGAGCACGAAGGCCCCGTCTCCGGCGACGCCCGCATCGAAGGCTCCACCGGCACCCTCTCCCTGCTCGGCGACGGCTCCATCGTCATCCGCCCCCACACCGGCGACCCCATCGCCCACACCTATCCCATCCCCGGCATCGGCTACCGCGGCGACAGCGCCTACTCCGTCCACCGCCACTTCCTCGACGCCCTGCAGTTCCACCAGCCCTTTGAAACCGACGCCGCCGACAACCTTCAAACCATGCACATCGTCGAGGAAGCCTACCGACAAGCCGGCCGATAAGCGCGGCGCCGCTATCAGTGATATCCTTCCCAATCACCAGCCATGCGCTTCGCCCTCACCCTCACCCTCACCCTCGCCGCCGCCCTCCAGGCCCAACCCGCCCCTGACAAGGAAGCCGCCGTCAAAGCCCACCTCGACGCCGCCCGCAAAGCCGCCGGCACCGATCACATGGGAATCTACGAAGGCATCTGCACGCAGTTCGCAAAGCCCGCCGCCCCGCGCGCCACCGCCGTCCCGCCCGCTCGCCCGCCGCGTCCCTCCACTCCGCCCGCCCGCGACACCTGGCATGCCGAACCCGTCAAAGTCTTCGACAACCTCTACTTCGTAGGCGAGAAAGACTACGGCGCCTGGGCCGTCACCACCTCGGCCGGCATTATCATTATTGATGCCATCTTCGACTACTCGGTCCAGGACGAGATCGTCGGCGGTCTGAAGAAACTCGGCCTCAACCCCGCCGATATCAAGTACGTCATCGTCAGCCACGCCCATCGCGATCACGTCGGCGGCGCCGGCTACCTGCAGGAACACTACGGCGCCAAGGTCGTCATGGGCGCCGAAGACTGGAATCTGCTCGACCGCACGCAGGCCACCTGGCTCAAAGCCCGCCGCGACATCGTTGCCACCGATGGCATGAAACTCACCCTCGGCGACACGACTATCACGTTGCACGTAACTCCCGGCCACACCCTCGGAACGCTCTCCGTCCTTGTCCCGGTCAAGGACAACGGCAAACCCCACCTCGCCGCTTCCTGGGGCGGCACCGGCTTCAACTGGCTCTCCGGCAGCCCCGTGTACATCACGCCCGATCGCCCCAACAAATTCTGGTTCGACCAGTACATCCAATCCGCCACCCGCTTCCGCGACATCGTTGCCAAGGCCGGTGCCGACGTCCTCATCGCCAACCACACGCACCTTGACGACGCCAAGAACAAGCTCCCGCGCATGGCCGCCCGCAAGCCTTCCGACCCCCACCCCTACGTGATCGGCAATGACGCCGTCGTCCGCTACGTCACCGTTGCCCAGGAATGCGCCAAAGCCGGCCTCGCCCGCACCGAGCCGTAACACGGTACATTACTTCTTTCCCCTATGCGCAAACCGGATCGCCGCCGATTCCTAACCACCACTGCCGCCATCGCCGGCCTCACCTCCTGCTCCTCGAAAGACCAGCCTCCGGCCGCGCAAGCTTCGCTCGGCGCCCACATGCGCCCCTACGGGGAACCTTCCCCCTACGAACAGCAGCCCGTCCGCGTCATCCGCGAACTCACCGCCAGCAAGGGCACCGGTTCCAGCCGCACGCCGCTCCAGGACCTCTACGGCACCATCACCCCCTCCCCGCTGCACTACGAGCGCCACCACGCCGGCGTCCCGTCCATCGATCCCGCCCAGCACCAACTCCTCATTCACGGCATGGTCGATAAGCCCCTCACGTTCACTCCCGCCGAGATCCACCGCTTCCCCTCCTTCTCCCGCATCTACTTCCTGGAATGCGGCGGCAACATGGTCGGCGACCTCGCCGGCAATCCGCCGCCCACCGTGCAGGCCAGCCACGGCCTGGTCAGCGGTACCGAGTGGACCGGCGTCCCGCTTGCCACCATCCTTCGCGAAGCCGGCCTTCAGCCCGAAGCAAAGTGGATCATCGCCGAAGGCGCCGACCACAGCCGCATGGCCCGCAGCATCCCCATCGAGAAGTGCCTGGACGACACCCTCATCGCCTACGGCCAGAACGGCGAAGCTCTCCGCCCCGAACAGGGATACCCGCTCCGCCTGCTCGTCCCCGGCTGGGAAGGCAACGTCAGCGTCAAATGGCTGCGCAGGCTGTTCGTCACCGATAAGCCCGCCATGTCCGTCAAGGAGACCGCCTACTACTCCGAACTCCGCCCCGACGGCAAAGCCGAACAGTTCTCCTTCGTCATGGAAGCCCGCTCGGTGATCACCAAACCCTCCGGAGGCCAGTCACTGCAAGGCCCCGGCTTCTACGAGATCACCGGCCTCTCCTGGACCGGCACCGGCAAGATTGCGAAGGTCGAGGTCTCCACCGACGGCGGCAAATCCTGGGCGGAGGCTAAACTCCAGCAACCGGTGTTGGACAAGGCCCTGGTGCGATTTCTATACCCGTGGCAGTGGGACGGCAAGGATGCCGTGCTGCAGTCGCGCTGTACCGACGAGACCGGCTACACCCAACCCACCCGCGATCAACTCATCGCCACCCGCGGGCCGCATAGCGGCTATCACTACAACGCCATCAAGAGCTGGTACGTGCGTGCCGATGGGAGCGTGAAGCATGTCTAAGCTGGCGCTCCTGCTGCTGACCGCAACGCTGCTGCACGCCCAACAGCCCAAAACCTACGGCTTCGGCAAGCCCGCTACCGCCGATCAGATCGCCGCTGCGAACATCACCGTCTTTCCCGATGGCACCGGCCTGCCCGCGGGCTCCGGCAACGCGGCCAAGGGCGCCAAGATCTTCGAAGTGCGGTGCGTGCTCTGTCACGGCAACAAAGGCGCCGGCAAGGAGGGTCGCTACCCCGCGCTGGTCGGCGGCCAGGGCTCGCTTGGCACCGGCAAGCCGAAGAAGACTGTCGGCAGCTACTGGCCCTACGCCACCACCGTCTGGGATTTCATCCATCGCGCCATGCCGTTCAACCAGCCCGGCAGCCTGCCGCCCAACGACGTCTATTCCCTCACCGCCTACATCCTCTTTCTGAACGGCATCATCCCCGAAAATGCAGAACTCAACGCGCAATCCCTGCCCCAGGTGAAGATGCCCAATCGCGACGGCTTTGTCCGCGCCAAACACTAACGCACGCACGGCCCTCACTTATGATCAGCCCTGACACCCACCTCGCCGGACTCCCCCTACCCCAACTCCGCCAGCGCTACCAGCACGAGCTGTTCGAATCCGTCCTCCCCTTCTGGCACCAGTACGGCATCGACCACCAATACGGCGGTGTCCTCCATGCCCTGGACTACGACGGCTCCCCCGTCAACCACACCAAGCTAAGCTGGTTTCAGGGCCGCGCCCTTTGGGTCTACAGCTTTCTCTATAACAACTTCGGCCGCAACCCCGCCTGGCTCGACATCGCCCGCCAGACCCGTGCCTTCCTGCTCCAGCACGCCCCGCAACCCGACGGCTGGTGGGCCGAAGCTTTCCACCGCGATGGCTCCGTCCTCCGCCCCTTCTCCGGCGACCTCTACGGCATGTACTTCGCCGCCGAAGGCCTCCAGGAATACGCCTGGGCTGCCAATGATGACGAGTCCCGCCACCTGGCCTTCGCCCTGATGCGCCAGTTGCACGTACGCATCGAGGACCCTTCGTTCGCTTGTATGGACTGCCCCCTCCCCGGCCAGCGCAGCCAGGGACTGTGGATGGTGAACCTCAACATCGCTCGCCAGATGGTCGCCCGCTGGCCCGACCCCGAGATCCAGGCCATCCTCGATCAGGCCATCGACGCCGTCATCCACCACCACTACAACCCCGACATCGGCCTCAATAACGAAGTCCTAAACCACGACTTCTCGCGGCATTCCGACCACGCCACCAGGTGCCAGGCCGGGCATTCGGTGGAAACGCTTTGGATGATTGCCGAAGAGGCCCGCCGCCGCAACGACCAAGCGCTTTGGGACACCTGCACGGCCCGCATTCGCCGCCACCTGGATGTCGGTTGGGACCACGTCTACGGAGGCTTTTCCGAGTGTGTGAATGTGAATCAGGGCGGCTATCAGTGGCCCCCTTACACTCCTGTCGGCACCACGATCCCGTTCCGGTTCACCGGCGAGTATTTCTATATGAAGCCGCTGTGGGCGTTAAACGAGATCCTCATCGCCACGCTGAACATTCTGGAACACCGCCCCAACGCCCATTGGGCCGCCGACTACTTCACCAAGGCCCAAGCCATCATGGATGAGAAGTACTCGCGGAAGCGCTACGGCCAGCCCGGCTACCTGCTGTTCACCGACCGCCTGATGACGCAGCCCGAACATACGGCCCGCCAGGATAACTACCATCCCCCGCGCCAGTTGATGCTGTCCATCCTCACGTTGGATCGTCTGCTTAGAGCGGTCTGACGCCGCGACCGATCGCACAGCGAGCGTGAGCAAGCCGTTGCTTTTTGGAGCCCGTGCCGTCGCCCAGGACCACTGCCCGTGGCGCCTGCCACGCCCCCGCCAAGCCCGCCAAGAAGATCCAAAGTCTGTTTTCTCTGCGTCCTCTGGGGCTCCGCGCGAGATAATGCCTTCGCCGTTTCAACTCCTGCCGACAAAAGGCCCAGAATCCGCAGGGAGTGTGGGCGTGACACTCCGGCACGTCGTGCTATGCTTTCGCCTCCATCGGAATTTACGTCGGGCTCCCTATCAACCCGAGCCGGATCTCCGCGAAGCATTGGGAGGACCTCTATCATGGAGAGCTCGCTCCTGCTCCGCCAATTCCCTGTGCCGCCGATGCGACTCATGGTGCAGCAGACTCCGTTTGGAACGCGTCTGGTCTGGACGGGAGCCGTCGTCGAACACCAGGGAAGCTCCGGGAGAGCATTGGGAGGTTGGCGGCGATCTTGAGACGAACCTTCGGGCCGAGTTCTTCCGCCTTTATTAAGGCATTCGACCGCCAGTTCCAGCGGCAGCTCCGTCTGGCTGAAAACGCTGAAAACGATGCGCTTTGGAGTCTGGACGAATAAGGGAGCGGGTACGGTAACGAAGTCTTCAGCAACAAAACCCAGGGCTATCCCTACCATCTCGCCGTACTCGCTGTGGCGATGCTTGCGGAAAGCCGGTTTCCGGGCTGTGCTGCTGCCAGCGACGACATCGCCCGCCACGATGCGGAGGAGATCGTAAGGTAGGTCAATTCGATTCTGCCCGTTCCTGTTAGCCTGCCCGTTTACTTCCACATTGACCGGCTCTATGCGCGCTTGGAGGCGCTGTACCCGGACGCCGATGCGGTCCACGCCCGGTTCGAGGAACTCTATCTTGGGTCCGAAGCCGACTTTCTCGCCGCCTGCAGGCGAGAAAGTCGCCAATACCTCCAGCTTACCGGCGATCCTGCGCGACTGATCGAGTTCGTCGAAGAGACAAACACCGCAAGGACAAAAAAGGCGCGCTTCCCGTTGAAGGAGTTGTTCCGCCTGACCTACACACGGTTTTCGGGCCCAGCATCAGCGCCTGTGCCTCCCGTGCCAAAACTTAGGACGAGGACGCAACGCGACGTTTGGGCGGCTGCGCCGCGGAACTTCACCGGTCAGGATGATCCCGGATGCTTTATCGCTCCGGCAAGACTCCTCGAAACCGGCTCGGGGAAATGCGCGGCCGTTCTTTCGAGAACCAGCAGCACCGCGCCAGCGGCTTGAACTTGGTAGTCGCAGCCATCACGCTTTGGAACACCGTTTACCTGGAGAGTGCCGCCGCGCTGCTCGGAAGATCCCAGAAGATCGATGTGACGCTGCTCCAGCATGTTTCACCGCTCGGCTGGGAGCATGTTGGGCTAACCGGCGACTATCTTTGGCGCACCGACAAGCGCCTGGCCAAAGGCGGGTATCGCACTCTCTGCCCGCCCGCCGCCAGGCTCTCCGGCTTCTAGCGCTGGTTATTCAACGAGCCGGGTACCAGTCTTCTGGCGCCTGCGCCGTTTATCATTCTCTATCTCTTGCATGCCAGCGAGAGTATACTCCGGCCATATCCCATGCGCTTTCGATTCGGCACCTCCGTGTGTAGTCCGTTAGCGATCTGTCTGCTGCTGATTCCGCTCGACACTTCCAACCGTGCTGCAGGACAGTCCGCGGCAGGTTCCAGTGGCTCACCTCTGCGCATCGCACTCGTGGGGCAATCCCTCATTCATGAAGACCTGCGGCCGGCACACCCGCTTGCTGTGGAGCAGGCGAAGGGATACCTTCAGGGAGCGCACGTCCGGTTTACCAATCTGGAGACCGCCGTCGCCCCGACGGGATTGGCGGTTGAACGCCGTGCGCCCAGCGTGCATCGAACCGGACCTGAGGTTTTGGACGCCCTGAAGGATATGGGTTTCAATATGCTGTCTCTGTCTAACAACCACGCGCTAGACCTCGGAGTAGGAGGACTGCTGGCTACCGTCGACGAGGTTACAAAGCGCGGCTTTACCTACGCAGGCACCTGGCCAACCGGGAGTGAACTATTTGGACCTGCGCAAGGATGGAACGCTCAATCCGGAGCAGAAAGCCAGAATTTTGGACTCCGTCCGCAAGGCGAGCAAGTCGAAATTCGTGATCGTCTACCATCATTCGCACTTCTGGGTGGAAACGTGGGGCATTTCGGCTCCACCGGGACGTGACCCCCGCGTGAACCGGTTCGATACCCCCGCCTGGCAGGTCAGATGGGCTCGTGAATTGATCGATGCCGGTGCGAGTTTGTATGTGGCGCACGGTGAACCTTCGCTGCATGGTGTGGAGGTCTACAAAGAACGGCCAATTCTGTACGGCCTCGGGAACTACATATTCAACTCCGTCAATTCGCCCGACCGATATGGCCCTCTCGCCTACTACAGTGCGGTTGCGTGGTGTGAGTTTGTGGATGGCAAGTTGGCTGCGTTACGTTTCCGCCCCTTGGTTCTGTCACTGGACAGCGCCCCTGGCCCGCGCGGCATTCCCTATCTCGCACAGGGTGGGGAGGCGACCACAGTCCTCGAGCGACTCGTCCGCCTCTCGTCGACCCACGGTACAAACATGACGATTGAAGGCGAGACCGCAACCGTGGTCTTGAAATAATCCAGCTGTGGCTTGCAGGGAACGATTAATCAAGAACGTGTAGTCGCGTTTGTTCCGGCAAACCCGTACATTCCGCCGGGAGGTACCACTGGGACCCTCAGCGTACGTAAATTTCCGGTTCTTGAGGTGGCCCCAACTCCTTAGTGTGCGATTGGCCTACCGGAAGACCGACGCCCGATGGTACGCCAGATACTCCCGGTCCGGCGCGAACCGCTCCGGCACTCGCATCGGCATGCCCTCCCGCCGGACGAACTCCTGTGCGATAAACCCATCCCCTCGACATCGCCGCAACTCCGCGCTCAACGTCAGTCGCAACTCCCCGTCAAACGTGATCAGGCCCCGGTCAAATGCCCGATCATAATGCGCTGCCAGGCAAAGCCCGTTCCGCGGGTCCACGCGACGATCGGGAAACCGGGCCCACGGCAGAATGTGGCTCGCCACCAGCAACTCCTCTACAGTAGTCCCGGTCATGCAGCATGCCGCCCCGTACGCCGCCAGCACAGATCTTCGGAAGAAGGCCTGCATGAGGCGAACCTTACGAAACCGCAATCCCTCGGTCGCCTCGATGGCGGGCTGCGTCTCCAACCCCGCCGTTAACCCCTCCAACTCCTCCCGCTTCTCTTCGCTACGCACCACCATCGCCGCCCAGTTTTCTTCGAACTCCCGCCACATCGCGGCATCCGCCTGACTCGCGCCTCTCAATCCCTTCACACCCCGTTGCTGGTGCGCCGGGTCCAGCGAGGCCAGGTTCACCAACTTCATCGCCACGCTTCCCGCCGAACGCCCCAACAGCCGGGCCATTTCCTTCACCCTGGGATTCCGCGCATGCATCTGGCCGAACGGCAGGCTAAAGTACAACCCGCATACCACCAGCAACTCCTCCCGCGCCCATCCTCGGCCTTGCCCTTGCGCCCTCACTCCCCCGGATCCCAGATCGTCGCCGCGATGAACCGCTCCTTATCCGCCGACTCGTTGAAGTAATATGCCGTCACCAGTTTCCCATCCGGGCGCACCACCGTCCGCGGATACCCCAGATCGCTCCCGCCGCCATCCTGCCGCAGTACGATCTCCGGCCCCCACGTCAGCCCGTTGTTCTTACTAATGCGCGCCCGAATTCCCTGCGGCGCCAACCGGTAGCCATACGTCACCACCAGCCGCCCGTCCGCCAACCGCACCATGCTCGGCGGATTGCCCCCGGTCGCATTCACCGCCTGGTTCACGAACCGCCACGATTCGCCGTTATCCGTTGACCGGTACACATCAATCCACTGCCGCCGCCGGATCGCCGTCACAATGTCGCCCGGCCCCACGCGCACCGATGACGGCATGATCGCGAAATCGTCCGGCTCCGGGCCGATGTAGCTCAGCATGTGCCAACTCGCTCCGCCATCCTGTGTCCGCACCGCAATCACGCGCCCTTCTTTCCGGTTCGACTTCGCCGCCGTCAGAAAAGCGATCATCTCGTGCTTGCCGTTCACGATGTAGTCCGTGCGCGCCGCAATCCCCGGCTGCCCGAAGTTCGGCAGCTTGCATGGCCCCTGCCATGTCCGGCCCTTGTCCGTCGAATAGTGATACCGCGATTCGCCATCGTGAATGCTGGTCATCCGGAACGTTGCTACAAAGCCGGGCGCCGTGAAGTCCAGCCCACCCGGACAATCCACGGGTGCCCGGCCCTGCATGTCCGCCGGAACATTCGCGATCCGCGCGCCCGGCGGCGGACGCAACCCTTCCGGCCGCTCCAGCTTCCACGTCTTGCCGCCATCCGTACTCCGCGCCAACACGTGCTCGGCGGGCTTCGAATAGTCGATATCGTGCCCCGTCGGGTTGTCCTTGAAGTGGCCAAGCTCGAATCCCACCAGGATCTCACTGCCCCAGGACCAGACGCCGTGATTCGCCGGCCAGCCGCCGTAGCGTCCAGCCTCCTTGTGCACAATCACGTGCTCCACCACCGAAGGGGGCTTCTGCGCCACCGCCGTCGCCGCCGCCATTACCAACATCGCCGAAGAAATCAGAAAGGATCGCACTCCGCTATCGTAATCCCATTGTCTAGTTCCGGAACAGCAGCGGCGCAAACTCCGCCAGATACTTCCGCCAAACCGTGTACGTGTGCGCCCCTTCGGTCGCCTTATACGTATGCGCCACCCCGGCCTTCTTCAACAGCGCATCCAACTCCTCTGACCGCTTGATCAGCCCATCGTCCTTCCCACACGCAAACCACAACGTCCGGAACGGATTCTTCGCCACTGCCGGCACGCGCTCCATCGCATCCGGCCCGATCGCCGCACTGAACGCGCCCACGTCACTGAACATCTCCGGATGCCGGAACGCGATCGCCATCGTCTGCCCACCGCCCATCGACAACCCCGCAATTGCCCGCGACGCCCGGTCCTTCTTCACGCGGTACTTCGCCTCCACGAACGGCAGCACCTCGCCCAGGACATACTCCTCATACAGCGCCGTGTTCTTCGCCTGCACCTCGCGCGGCGATCCGAAGGGCACCGCGTGGCCGAACGGCATCACCACAATCATCGGCACCGCCTTCTTCTCCGCCAGTAGGTTGTCCAGAATGTAGTTCGCCTGCCCCGCCAACACCCATCCGCCGGCGGTGTCATTCGACCCGTGGAACAGATACAGCACCGGATACCGCTGCCCGCCCGACTTCTCATACCCCGGCGGCGTGTATACCCAGAACGACCGCGTCTCTCCGCCCAGCACCTTCGACTTCGCCCAGTTGATCTCCACCGACCCGTGCGGCACATCCCGGGCATCCCAGATCGTCGGCGGCTCGCCCTTCAACTCCAACAGACTCGCCGACGTGCGTGCCCGCAGTTTCACCCGCGGATTCACCGGGTCCGCCATCGTCACGCCATCCACCACCAAGTGATAAATGTAGATGCTCGGCTCCAGCGGCCCCACCGTCACACTCCACACCCCGCCCGCGCCCTTCGCCATCGGCACCGTCGTGCCCACCTTCATCCAATCCCCAAACAGCGCCGCCTCGCCCGCCTTCGGTGCCAGGATCCGGAACGTCACCCGCCGGTCGGCGTGCACCTCCGGCGACACCACTACCGGGCCCTGCTGCGGCCCCTGCGCCGGCAGCACACCGCAGAGCGCCGCCATCAATGTCATCACCTGTTTCATCATGGAAATCCTCCCTATCATATGCGCCTCGCCTGCTCTGTTGAAATGTGCATTCCGGTGACAGGTTTGTGGCCCGGTTCGCCCTATCCCTGGTGAGGACACGCGAAACCCTATGTCATCCTGCTCTCTCTGCGGCCCGTCGGCCCCCTGTCACCGCTATGCCATCATGCGCGAGCCCGCACACTGGCGTTCGCTCGTCGACAGCGACTCCCGCTGGACTGGCCCCTCCGGCGCTTATCGCTTTATGGCCGGCGGCAGCAACATGCATAACTGGCGGTCGGTAGCCGGTGCCGACGCTTGGGCTAGTCCATGGGACCTCATCGCCTACAACTTCCATACCCGCGACCCGCGTGAGGTCAACTGGTTTCTCTATCACTTCGTGGGCTGCCGCCACTCCAACGACGGCAACAAGAACCTCTCGTTCTGGCACTCGAATCCCGGTGTCATCTATACGCGTCACAACCTCAACCGCCGTCCCGATCCGATTCCCGTGCCGGTCGTCAAGCGTCCCGCCGCCCCGCCACCCCCGCCGAAGCCGCTGTTCCGGCGCAGCCTGACGTGGTTCGGCGCCGGATTCCAGGTCGGCGGCATGGGCATCGTGCAAGGCCAGCACACCGTGCAGGCCTACATGGTGAATACCGAAGACGTCAACTGCCGCTTCCTGTTCTCCAGCTACATGCAGCGCGCCGGCACCGGCTTTGGAGCCTCGGTCAGTACGGTGCTGGTCTTCATCAACGGGCTCTATCACCCGGAAGACGTTCGCTATGCCCCCGATGGCGACATCGACCTTCAAGCCGCGGCTGGCGCCCGCTGGCTTGCCCTCGCCAAGCCCATCAAACACGTGCCCAACCTGCGCAAACTGGTGTCCGCCGCCCGCGCCCGCCGGCATATCGACGACAAGGAACTCCTTGCCGGACTCGCCACCGCGGTGAAGTCCATCTGGAAATCCTACGCCTATGACGAATCCACCGATCTGAAGGTCACTGTGATCGACCTGCCGGTCGGAGCCGGGTACGAAGGCAGCCTCTACTATGAATTCGGCACCTATCGCGCCAGCATGATCCGTCTCACCCCGGAACCCTACGAACTCGCCAGTTAACGGTGGGGCAGACCTCCAGGTCTGCGCGGGGCCTCCTGGCCCCGCTTGCTTACCGCGTCAGCACACGCCCCGGCAAGGCGCCCGTCAACTTCCCGCCATCCACTACCGCCTTCCCATTCACCAGCACATAGTCGATCCCCTCCGCATAATGGTGCGGATCCGCAAACGTCGACTTATCCGCTACCCGCGCCGGATCGAACACCACCACATCGGCCGCCATCCCCTCCCGCAGCAACCCCCGATCCCGCATCTTCAAGATCTGCGCGGGCAGCGAAGTCGACGACCGGATCGCGTCCTCAATCGTCACTACACCCTTGCCCAGCGCATAAGGCTGCAACTTGCGCGGGTACGACCCGTAGAACCGCACATGCGTATCCGGCCCGTCCGCGGGCAGCACTTAATCTTTCTCCGCACACGGCGACCGCTGTCCCGATCCCACGATCCGGGCTACGAAGCGACGAGGACGCAGCCAGAACTCTGTTTCTGTACTGCTGACGGGCCAACATAGGCTTCGAGCTTCTGATCTCGCCGAGATAGCTTCTTGGCAAGCTTCAGGATCTCTTCTGCCCACTCCAAGAAAATCTGGGGCTTGTCAATCCATTGCCCATTCTCACCATAGAACCCCTTCTGAAAATACAAGCGTCCTCTTCTCAAAATCGTCCCATCATCGAAACCACCATCCAACTCCACAACGGGTGACCGGGTTTCGTCAACCACCCAGTAGCCTTGGGCAGGAATGTGGCGGAGTACGACTCCGCCGAGATCCTGCGCTCGTACAAGGTAGCCGAAGCTCCAGACCCCATCAGCATTCTTACTAACGGTCGAACGAATCGACTCTGCCTGGCTCGCTGGTTGCCGATGAGCCAGAACAACACCACCAAGCTGTTCTTTGGCGGCATTCTCAAACATACGAACGTCCTCGGGACTAAAATAGATCTGGATCTGACGCCCCATATTGTCCTCAGTCATTTTGCTGGCGGGACTGGACTTCGCCCGACTTTGACACCGTTACCGGCACCCGCCGTCGACAGCACTCCGCAGAGCACCGCCATCCATGTCATCGCCTGTCTCATCTTGGCAATCCTGTTGGCAACCCTGCCTGTGGGGCAGACCTCCAGGTCTGCGCGGGGCCTCCTGGCCCCGCTTGCTTACCGCGTCAACACCCGACCCGGCAGCGCGCCTGTCAACTTCCCGTCATCCACCACCGGCTTGGCATTTACCAGCACATACTCAATCCCCTCCGCATAATGATGCGGATCGGCAAACGTCGATTTATCCGCGACCCGAGCCGGATCGAACACCACCACATCGGCCGCCATCCCCTCCCGCAACAGCCCGCGATCCCGCATCTTCAAAATCTGCGCGGGCAGGGAAGTCGAAGACCGGATCGCATCCTCAATTGTCACCACTCCTTTGCCCAGCGCATAATGCTGCAACTTGCGCGGGTACGACCCGTAATAGCGCACATGCGTATCCGGCCCATCCTCCGGCAGCGCCACGCCCGCATCCGTCGATGTGGCATTCCACCGCTGCGCCATGATCGCCTCGGCATCTTCTTCCCACACCGAAAAGCCGCGCAGCCGAGCCCCGCCCGGCCGGTCGCGATAGCCTTCGTACTGCAGTTCCAGCGCCATCTGCACCGGCGTGATGCCGCGCGCGTTCGCCAACTGCTCCACCGTCTTTCCGACGAAGGTCTTATCCGGATGATCCATCACCCGCACATTCTCCGCCCCACCGCGACGCGCCATCTCATGCGTGATGTCCACCCGCACCTTCGCGGCCTTCTCGCCATCCTCCATCGTCTTGCGTAGCGCCACCGCATAGTCCGCCTTCTTGCCACGCCCACGCGCCCCCGAATACGCATCGTCTCCAATCGCCCATGCCGGCACCAGCACCGTCGCTCCATCGCCGCCCGTCGAGTTATACGGATACTGGTCCGTCCAGATGTCGATGCCCTTCGCCCGCGCCCGATTGATCAGCCGGATGGCCGTCTTGCTCGATCCCCAGAACCCCGCCCCCATCGCCTTGGCATGCGACCACACCACCGTCGCCCCCGTCTCCTCGCCGATCCGAATCGTCTCTTCCACCGCGTCCATCATCGTCGGCTGCCCCGGCTTGTCGAAACTCGGCCGGAACCAACGCGGGTCCGTCGATTCACTCCGCTGGTGCACGCTGTACACCCCGCCATAGGGCGCAATCTCCTTCACCAATTCGATGATCTCCTCGGTGGTGCTCCAGATGCCCGGCACATACTCCAGCCCGGCCGACATGCCGAACGCCTTGTCCTCCATGCCCTGCTTCACCAGCGCCCGCATCGCCGCAATCTCGGCCGCCGTCGCCGGACGATTGTGATCGTCCTTCATCACCTGCCGCCGCACCGTGCCGTGTCCGATCATTAAAGCCGCGTTCGGCCCGATCCCCTGCTGCTCATAGCTTGCCCGCTGGGCCGACAGCGGCCAAGGCGATGAGCCGTCCGGATTCACCAGCACCGTCGTGATGCCCTGCGTCACCAGGTTCGGCGCCGCTCGCCGACGTGCGTCCTTCGACAGCAGCCCGCCTTCGGCATGCGAGTGCATGTCGATAAAGCCCGGTGCCACATACTTGCCTTTGGCTTCGATCACCCTTGTGGCCGACGCCCCGCGCAGGTTGCCCACCGCTGCGATCTTGCCGTCACGCAGGGCAACATCGGCATAGAACGCCGGATTCCCCGTGCCGTCCAACACGCGCCCGCCGCGGATCAGCACATCGTATGGTTGTGCCGCCGCCATCGCCACGCTCAGCAGCAGAAGCCCAGTCACTTGCCCTTGCATGTATAGAGCATATAGGACCGATTCCTCTCGACGCAGGCAGCCGCTGGCTATCCGGAGGTCCGCATCCGCGCGATCACCGGAAGTCCACCCGATGGAATGAACGTCATCCCATGCCGCTGCGGTTGCGTACGCTCTCCGCCCATCAGCGAAATCTCCAGGTCCCGCAACACCGTCGCCAGCACCACCTTCATCTCGAATAACGCCAGGGCCGCGCCAACGCAACGCCGGTTGGTCCCCCCAAATGGCAGGAACTCATAGGCCGAGTATTGGCGGTCCAGAAAGCGCTCCGGCCGGTATACCTGCGGGTCGGAATAGACCGCCGGGTCGCGATGCACCAGATAGATACACGGGGCCAGCAGCACGCCCGGCTCGATGTCATACCCCGCAAGCGGAAAGGTCTCCCGGGTCGCGCGAGGTATGGCGAACAAGGTAACAGGAGAAATGCGCAGCGTTTCGTTACACACCGCGGACAGGTATGGCAGCTTCGCGATTTCCATGGGATCCTCGCTGCCCCCCAAAGCGGCTAGTTCCCCAAGTAGCCGGTCGCGGATTCCAGCATCGCGATGCACCCAGTACAGCGACCACGCCAGCGCCGCCGCCGTCGCTTCATTGGCCGCAAACATCAGCGCCATCAGTTCATCGCGCAGTTCCTCGGCAGTAAGCCTCTGGCCTTGCTCATCCGTCGCCGCCAGCAGCAAGCCCAAGACATCGCCCTGGGACTGGTCCCGTTGCCGCCGGTCCTCGATCTCGGCTAGCAGCAGTTGCGAAACCTGGTGCTTCAGCCGTAGCAGCTTTCCCCAAGGACTCCAGGGGCCGGCATCGACCTGTAATGGCTTGAAAAAGATGCAAGCTGCCAGCAGCGGCGTGTTCAGTATGGCGCGGAAGGAGGACTCCAGTTGCGCAAATCGGTCTTGGGCGCTGTATCCCAGCAGGATCCGCAGCATCGACCGTAGCGTGATTTCCTGGCAGCCGGCGTGGATGGGAAACGGCCGTCCCGGCGTCCATTCGGCCATGGCCTCACGCGTGATGGCCGCGATGACCGCTCCGTAGTCATGCAGATGCTTGCCATGAAAATGCGGCAGAATCAGTCTGCGGTGCTGGTGGTGCTTTGGTCCATCAATGGCGAAAAACGTCTCTGTCCCGAGCAAGGACGCGCCTACCTCCGACGCCGTGCCAAACGAATAGGCAGGCGCGGTGAACACGGCTTTGACGGCGCGCGCCGTCTTCAACATCACCATGGGCGGGAGCCCCGGAAGGGCATAGCGAAGCTGGTCCGCGTCCGCGAACTCCGCATGCGTTTGATCCAATGCCGCAATCGGGCGAAAGACGCCGGAAAACAAGGACAGATGCAGATTGAACAGCGCGGAAAGCTTCAGGCTTTCGATTTCGGCATAGCCGGGTGTTCGCACGGCCGCCGTGCTCTGCCCAGCCAGATTCCCGGAACTTGCCTTCGCCATGAGTCTTTACCGCGGCTTCTCTGCCGTGACGATGGCGTAATCAAACGGATCGTACGCCCGTTCGTTCGCCGTGCTGGCCCTCCAGTACGCGCGCATCAAAGGATCCATGCGCGCCACCACTGCCGGATCGTTCAGCCGCTGGCTGGCGTAGCGCGCAAATGGGGCGTAAACCACATCCCGGATCGACCGCCATTCCAGCGATGTGAAACCGGCCGCCCGCAGTTTCTCCATGTAAGGCGTTCGCCCGTACATGTTCACCTGCGGGATCTGCCAAATGCGCCGCCCGATGTAGTCGCCGATGCGCTCCACGGCGCGAAACGGGCGTCCCTCCAGCGGCATCATGTCGGCGATGGCCATCCGCCCCCCGGGCCGCAGCACCCGGTAGGCTTCCTGAAAGAAACGCTCGCGCGTTACGAAGTGAAATGCCGCTTCAAGCGAGATGACTTTATCGAAGCTCCCGGCCGCGTGAGGAATCTCCGTCGCCGAGCCCACCCGAAGTTGGATCCGGTCCGAAAGGCCGCGGTCGGCAACGCGCTTCTGTGCATGTGCCGCCTGTTTCGGGGAAGGATTGAGACCGCAAATCCGCCGTGGCTGGAAGTTCTCCATCCAGAAAATATCCTGATCGCCAAACCCAAAACCCGCATCGAGTACTTCATCCGAAGTGCTTAATTGCGCGGCTTCGCCGAGCCGGCGTGCCAGTGCCTGGCAGGCATCGTCGTAGGTGTCGACACCCGCCCAGTAGCCCATGTTCAGGTAAAGGCTTTGCTCGCCAAGGTGATTATTCGTGCCAAGCAAATCGTAAATCGCGCCCGCACCGCCGCGCGGCGGACGGAGAAATAGAGAGATTACTTGCGAAAGTTGCATCTATTACGTCCAATGGCGGAATTAGGACCCGGTCAGTATACTGCATTTCCGCGCCGTTGGTGCCACGAAATACGCGGAATTGTGATGGGGTTCCGGGGCGATTGCCGGCCCGCCGGCGGATGCCTCCTGTCCGCTCAATCGCTCCTGTCCGCTCAATCGTAGGAGTCCAGGCCAGTGGCACCAGACACGTGCACCAATGCCAGACTGCTATGCGTCGTCCCCGGCAACTCTGGGTTCATCAGCCTCAGCTACTATGACCCGTTCGGGCAGGGCGGGCGTCATCTGCATTCGCCAGCATCCGACTCCCCGTCGTGTTGGTCGGCGGCCACTGATCGCTGACCGCCGACAGCTAACAGCCGAGAGCCAGATGGGATACACTATTCCCAATCAGGGAGCCAACGAATCCCGTTGCAACAATCTCATCTCGTCTCGAAAGGCAGGGGCATCCATGTACGAAAGTGATAATCCAATAGACCAACTCGTCCACCTCTACGTGGACGGCGCATTTAACCGGCGCGAACTCGTCAAACGCGTCATGCAGCGTACCGGCAGTCTGGCCGCAGCCATGGGCGCGTTGGCCGGTTACGAGGAAATGAAGGCCGCCGAGCCTACCGCGGAGGAAGAAAAGGCACGTGCCGCCGTGCGCGTTCCCCGCGACGCCTTCGATATCGAAGCCAATGATATGGAGTTCACCGGCCCGGCCAGCACACTCTACGGCCACTTGGCCAAACCCAACGAATGGGACGGCAAGACTGGCGTCCTCGTCGTGCATGAGAATCGCGGCCTGGTTGAGCACATCAAGGATGTCACCCGGCGCGCCGCACGCGGCGGTTTCCTTGCCCTCGGGGTCGACCTGCTCTCGCGCCAGGGCGGCGTCCAGAACTTCACCGAACCCACGCAGCAGACGCAGGCCTACGGCCGCACCAACCAGACCGACCGCCGCGCCGACCTCCTCGCCGGCTTCGAACTCCTGAAGAGCATGGGCGCCACCAAAATCGGTATGACCGGCTTCTGCGCCGGTGGTGGCAACACTTGGGACTTCGCCGTCAACGTCCCCGAACTCGCCGCGGCCGTTCCCTTCTACGGCGCCGTACCGGCCATCGCTGACCTGCCCAAGATCAATGCCCCGGTTCTGGCCATGTACGCCGAACGCGACCGCGGTCTCACCACCAACCTGTTCCCTGTGGCGGCCGAGATGATCCGCCTGCAGAAAGCCTTCGGCATGAATATCTACGAAGGTGCCGGTCACGCCTTCCACAACGACACAGGTGCCGCTTACAACGGGCAGGCCGCCGACGACGCCTGGAGCCGGACGATGTTGTGGTTCGACAAGTTCCTGCGCGCCTGACAGGCGTGGAAGGGGTTCGGGGAACGGGGGCCTTTTCGGGCCCCGTCGTACTTAAAACTCCAGCCGCAACGCCACCTGCCCCTGGCGCGGCGAGTTCGCCTGGCCGCTGATCCGGCCAAACTGGAGGTTGTTCACATTCGCATTTGGAGCCGCGAACACCGTCCGGTTGAACACGTTGAAGAACTCGGCACGGAATGTTAGCAGCAACCGTTCCGTCAAGTTCGTACGCTTGATCAGGCCGACACTTTCATTCAGGTACGCCGGCGCACGGAGGTCTGTGTACGCACGCGCCGAAGTGCCAAAGCGGAATGGCGCCGGCGATGTGAAGGCGGCACGGTTAATCCAGTAGTCCGTTGCCGGATCCTCAAAGGCTGCTTCCTTCGTTTGCCCGATCACCACATCCGGCCGCAGCGTGTTGTTGAACAGCGGCAGCGTATTGTTTGCCGTCATCGCGATCGGGCGTCCCGACTGGTATTGCGCAATGCCCGTCAAGGTCCATCCCCCCAACCACTTGTTCGTCCGGAACAGCGGCAACTCATAGAGCGCACTGATGGCCCCCACGTGCGGAACATCATTGGTCGATATTGTTTTCTCCAGCCGCCGGTTATAGAAGTCCTGTCCGCCAGGTCCGCCGCCTGCCATGATGTCGCCATCGGAGATGTTCTTCGACCGCGTGTAGCTTCCCAGGAACGTCAGGCCGGCGCGCAACCGCTTCTCCACCTTCACCTGCAGCGCGTGATACGTCGAGTTCCCATTTGGATTCGAGCGGTTCTCCACATTCAGATACTGCGGATATGGGCGTAGCGCCTGCGCCACCGATCCGGTGAAGCCCGCATACGGCGGCCGGAAGCCCGCAGCCACGGCCTGCGGCGATGTGATGGACTGCGTCAGCAGCGAGCCCAATTCCAGATACCGCGAGTCCACCTGGTTGATGTTGCCAAAGAGCCCCGTGCCCAGCCGCGTCCCCTTCACGCCAACATAAGAAACGTCGAACACTGTACCGGCCAGCTCTCGCTGGATCCCAAACGAGTAGTTCTGGAAGTAAGGCGCCCGGCCATCGTCCCGCCCGATCATGTTCACGTTCGACCGGTTCTGCACCGTAGGGTTGATGAAGGGCGGCCGCGGATAGTCGGTGGGGAAGCCATTGTCCCACCGCAGCGCCGGCGTGATGCCCGCGTCCGGCGATTGATACGCGGGCGCGGCATTGAAGCCGAAGATGAAGCACTGGCTGCAGCGCAGGCCGGTGGTGGCATTGCCCGCCGCATAGTAGATGCCGTAGCCGCCGCGCAGCACTGTCTTCTCACCCAATGCATACGCGAATCCAACACGCGGCCCAATGTTCTTGTAATCGGTTCGGGCGAAACTTGACCGCGAGTTGTCACGCCCGGGACCTTCGCCCAGGAACGCCACCGCTCCTGGCAGATCGCCGGCCCCCGGATTCGGCAGCAACGGATCAAAGCCCGAGAAGTTGCCGTACTTCTCCGTGCGCGGGAAGAAGATGTCGTAGCGCAGCCCCAGGTTCAACGTCAGCCGCCGCGTGATCTTCCAGTCATCCTGGGCGAAGAACGCAATGTACCGGTAGCGGTTCGCCGGCACCACGAACAGAAAGTTCGCCTGGGCGCTGTTGGCCAACCCCAGTAGGTAACTGGCAAAGGCGTGCCCCGTGTTGGCCCGCGACGCCGGCAGCGCCGTCTCCAGATTGCTGAAGCGGAAGATGCCCTGCTGATCGAACGGATCGGCCCCGTTGGTTTGCAGCCAGCGCGCGTCCATGCCGAACTTCACTGTGTGCTTGCCGGTGACCACGCTGAGCGTATCGGCGAACTGATAGGCGTTGTTCACCTGCTGGCCGGCGTTCTTGGTTTCATCGGACCAGTTGGTCAGGCCGTCCGTAAAGGTGACGCGCGGGAACACATTCCCCGGGCCCGTATTGATGCCCGTCAGGCCCAGCTTCGTCGGCCAGTCTTCGTTCACTGTCGTGCGCTGGAAGCGCTCGGGCTCGCGCGTGAACCCCGCACGAAAGTTGTTCAGCATCGTTGCGCTGATCACGGAATCGTGATTCAGCCGGACCCAGATGCCCGGACGTTGCGTCGCCCGTGCCGGCGATAGCGGCCCTTCCAACTGCGCCGCCCCAACGTCGTTCTGGCTGTTCTGGTAGTAGTACACGTTGAACCGCTGGTTGTCGCTGAAATTGTGGTCGATCTTCACGTTGTACTGGTCGCGATCAAAAGTGCGCGCCCCTACCGCCTGGTAATTCAACGTGAGGTTCGGATTCGACACCCCCGGGATAACTGGCAGCGAGTTCTGCGATACCCGCGAAAACCGCGATGCCGGAATGATGTTCCCGGGAAACTGGTCTCGGATGAAGTTGCCGTTCGCATCCGTGCGCGTGGTAGCCGGATCGTAAATCGGCCGGCCCACCGCGCTGAAATCACCACGCCGCATCGCCTCGGTCGGCAGCGTGTACAATTCATTCAACGCACCCTGCCGGAAGCGGAACCCCGACCAGACAAAATGGAAGAATGTGCGGTTCTTGCCGTTGTATAACTTCGGCAGCAGCACCGGGCCGCCAAGGTACGCGCCGTATTCGTTCTGCCGGTTCACCGGACGCGTCCGCGCGAAAAAGCCGCGCGCATCCAGTTGGTCGTTGCGCAGATAGTCGAAGATGCCGCCGTGAAAGTCGTTGGTCCCGGACTTTGTGGTATACACTTCGAAGCCGCCGCCCGTGCGCCCATATTCGGCACTGAAATTCGCCGAAACCAGTTTGAATTCGTTGATGGCTTCCACGCTTGGATACGTGAATAGCAGGCCGCCGCTCTCCGGGCTGACACTGCCCACCCCATCGAGCAGGATTTCCTTCGATCGGTTCTGCGATCCGTTGATCTGCGTATTGCTGGTATCGCCCGTGACGCCCGGTGCCAGGAATACAAACGCGCCCGGATGCCGCATATTGCCCGACACCGCCAGCGGCAGATCAACCACCTTCTCCTTGCTCACCGCGGTACCGAGATCGGAGGTGGTGGTTTCAATCGCGACGACGTCGGCCGACACCTCCATCACCTGTTCGACATCGCCCACCTGCATCTTCAGTGTGAGATTGACGGTCTGCAGAATCGAAATGCCGATGCCCTTCTGTGCGAAACGCCGAAAGCCGCTGGCCTCCACCGTGACCTCATAGTCGCCGGAGGGTAGCTGTGGAATCGTGAAGTTGCCGGTATCGTTCGATACCGCGGTGTAGCGCACCTGCGTGGCGCTGTTGATGGCAGTGATCCGGGCTTCCGGAATCGCGGCGCCGGTCTGATCCAGTACCTGGCCGGTGATTGTCCCGCGATCGGATTGTGAAAAAGCGAGTGATAAAAAGACGAGGAAAGTAAAGACAATTCTGGTAATCAACGGAGACTCCCTGGCCGGGAAAGTTCCGGGATTCCCGGCATGCACTATTCGATTCCCAGCATAGCTCTCCTTTGTGGCAGGCGGAGGTTTCCAGGGTATACTGCCTGCCATGGTGCCTACCGCTGCTGTTTCAAATCGTGCACTGGATGCGGTGCGAGCGTACGAAGACTCCTATCGCCACCTGCCGCCCGATCTCCAGGTACGTCTGGACCTCGCCGTAGCCCACCGCTGGGCAGCACGCTGGAACTGGCACGAAGGTGTCGTCAATCACTTCACCGCCTTGGTGCCCGGTCATCGCGATCGCTTCTACGCCGTGCCCTACGGCGTCCATTGGAGCGAAGTGAAGGCGCGGGATTTCCTGGTGGTGGACCTGGACGGGCGTGTGCTGGAGGGCGAGGGCGAGATTGAACTCACCTCCCTGATGATCCACGGCGCCATGCACCGCGACCTGGAGCAGGCGCACGTGGTGCTGCATACCCACCAGCCCAACATTACTGCCCTCACTTGTTTGGAAGACCAGCGGCTGGAGTTCTGCAGCCAGCACTCGCTGCGCTTTCCAGGCCGCATCGCCTACCTCAATAGCTACGGCATGGCCACCGAAGCTTCCATTGGCACGCTGATCAACGAAGCGCTCCGTGACAAGGATATTCTCCTCATGGCCAACCATGGCGTGACGGTATGCGGGCGGACCGTACACGAGGCCTTCGATGATCTCTACATGCTGGACCGGGCGTGCGAGTTGCAGTTGAAGGCACGTCCGCTGCACAAGCGGTTGCGGCGCATCGCTGACGAAGACATCACGGCGATGGCGGCACCGGCCCTCGCAAAGGGCATTGAAGAAGGCGAGATGCATTTCCGCGCACTGCGCCGCATGCTGTGGCGCGAGGAGCCCGATCTTGCCGAAGTTTGACAGGCCGTGATAGGTTGGGTGTGCGGACATCCGTCCGCAATATGAAACTCTAAAGGCCAACTCCACCTTTGATGCATCGGCCGCGCAAGGCGGTCCGCGAGGGGTTTGTGTCTTTATTGAACGTAGCCGGTGTCTCGTTCCGGCATAACGCAACGAGAGAACTCTTTCAGAACGCGGCGTTTTCCATCGACCCGGGCAATTGCCTGGCGATCGTCGGTGCCAATGGCGCGGGCAAATCAACCATGTTGCGCTTGCTGGCCGGCGAACTGGCACCAGTCGACGGCTCCATCGCGCGCCGCAACGGTCTGCGTCTGGCCATGGTCGATCAGCGTTGGCCGCAAAGCGGTGTGTCGTTGTTCGACTATGTGTTCGGCGCGCGCAACCAGTTGGCGGGGCTGCGAGCGGAGATGGCCGCGACCGAAGCCGGCGATCCGTGCCGCTTCGCGGAACTGGTCAACGACTATGCGGCAGCCGGCGGCTATGCGGCGGAAGCGGAAACCGAGCGCCTGCTGGCAGGCTTAGGCTTTGCCGAACAGGAGTGGCGTCTGCCATTGGGCAGTCTGTCCGGCGGCCAGCGCACGCGTGCCGGCTTGGCGCGGGCGCTGCACACCGAGTCCGACCTGCTGCTGCTCGATGAGCCCACTGAGCATCTCGACATCCGGGCCCGTGAGTGGCTGGGGGCACAACTCGCAGGCGTGCGGACCTGCGTGGTGGTATCTCATGACCGGGCGTTCCTGCGAAGCATCGCCACCCGCGTGCTGGAGATCGAACGCGGCCGCGTGCGGCTGTTCGAAGGCGGCTATGACTTCTACCGCAACGCGCGGCAGTTGGCCGACCGACAGGCTTGGGAAGCCTACGAAGGTTATGAGCGCCGCCGGACCGCGATGCAGGCGGCATCGCAACGCCGATCCCAACTGGCGGCGCAGGTGGCAACGGCGCCTGCGGGCACGAAGGGCGATAACGACTTCTACGCCCGCAAGTCGGCGAAGGTGGCGCGTACGGCGCGGCTGCTGCGCGAGCGTGTCGACCGCGGACCCGTGGTGGAGAAGCCGTGGGAAGAACAGCCGATTCCGAAGCTCGACTTCGGTTCCGTGCGGCGGAGTGGCGACGTGGTGCTTTCGGCGGTGGGGCTGTCGAAGGCCTATGGACAGAAGGTGCTGCTGCGCGACCTCACTCTGCAGTTGGTGCGCGGTGAACGGCTGGCGATCAGTGGTCCGAACGGGGCGGGGAAGACGACGTTGCTGCGGCTGCTGTTGGGGCTGGAGCCTCCCGATGCAGGCGAGGTTCGCCAAGGCGCGCACGTCATCGTCGGCCACTACGCCCAGGATGCGGAGAACCTGGACCGCAGTCTTACGCCGCTCGAGATCTGCGGCTCACACACGCAGGCGCGAACCATGCTGGCTTGTTTGAAAGTACATCCGGACCGCGTGGATCAGCCTTTATCGCAAGCGAGCGCGGGCGAGTGCGCGAAGGTTGCTCTGGCGCGGCTGCTGGTAAGCGGTGCAAATCTCCTGGTACTGGATGAGCCTACGAACCACCTGGATATCGAAGCGCAGGAGGCGCTGGAACAGGCTCTTCCGCAGTATCCCGGCGCCGTTGTGCTGGTCACTCATGACCGTGCGTTTCTTGAGGCCATGGCGCCACGGCAGGTGATCCGCCTGCCGTCCTGACCGCTACTTCATGCGGCCGTACTTGCGGAGGATCTCGACCACGCGGTTGCCCGGCAGACCCGGTACGCGCAGGCCATCGACACCCGTGAATGTGGTCGGCGCGGCGAGCATCGCGTTCACCACGGCCTCTTCCGTTGCATCGATGGTGGCGCGGAAGAAGGGATTCATGGTGTCGTTGCCAAGCATGTCGATCTTGGTGGCGGCGGAGTCGGCGCTCTCGGTGCCGGCGTTCGCATTGGCCGTCGAGAAGGCCAGGAACAGGTCACCCGAGGAGTTGCCCGCAAGGCTGCCGAGTACGCCCAAGCCCATGCCGGCGCGGCGTGCCAGGCGCTTCAGTTGATGCGGCAGGAAGGGGGCGTCGGTAGCGATGAGGATGATGATCGAGCCGCGGCCGAACTGCTCGGCTTCGGCCGCAAGGTTGCCTTTGGCGGCTTGCGGGGCGTCGCACCGCGGCACCTGGCTCAGCCAGTGGCGTGTCTGCGGCAGCGTGGCGCAGCGCTTCAGGTCGCTCAGTTCCTTGAGCATGGGTACGCCCAGGATGCGCAGGTCGCCACCGTAATTGCACTGCACCAGGATGCCCAGCGTGTAGGTTTTGCCGGCGACCTCGATGCGCCGCGACGACGTGCCAATACCGCCCTTGAAGCCGTTGCAGACCATACCGGTGCCGCCGCCCACCGGGCCTTCGACGACAGGCCCGGGCTTGGCGTTGTCGAGTGCGGAGCGGGCATGCTCTGGTTTCACGTGCTGGCCGTTGGCGTCGTTGAGCGAGTCGAACGTCTCGGCCACCACCGGGTACGTGAAGATGAGCTTGCGGCCGAGGTTGAGTTGCCAGTGGATGGCAGCGTCGCGAACCACGCCAACGCTGTGCGTGCCGGTGAGCAGCAGCGGGCCTTCCAGAAAGCCCGACTCCTCAATCCAGTTGACCCCGGTCATGTCGCCGTTGCCGTTCTGGTTGAAGGTGGCGGCCATCACGAAATCCCAGGTGCCTTTGGGACGTGGCAGGATGGCGGTGACGCCGGTGCGAATCGGGCCCTGGCCAGGGACGAGTTTGCCTTCGCCGCGGATGATGGTGGCGTGGCCAACCGCGACACCGGGAACGTCCGTGATGGCGTTGTTAGGCCCGGTGGTGCCTTCGAAGGGAATGCCCAACGCCCTCCCGCGCGGGTTCTGGGCATGGAGCACAGCGACGGTAAGCAGTGCGGTGTAAACCAAGCATCGCATAGGCGCTGAGTGTAGCACCTGCCGCGGACGAGTTACCAACGGCGCCCGATCCGGGGCTTCGAACGAAATAGGCTGGCTACCAGACGCCCGCTTCGATCAAGGTCCACCCCGTGGGCGGCGAAGGCGCCGAAGGCGGCGAGTTCCATTTCGCCATCGAGCGGGGAACCGGTCTTCGCCGCAGGGCAACTGACGTTCCAGGCAGTGGCGGCAGTCTGTCTTCCGCCACGATTTCAGCAGGGGATCGAAGGCCGTCAGCCGCTGGGCGCCGCTCTCCAGGGGAATGGGCTGCCAGCCTTGCCGGGCCCAGGGATAACGGCGGAATCGTGCAATCTCGGGGGCAGCTTCGGGGAAGTAGGCAAGCTTCAGCGGGCCCGGTGAATGGTCGCGGTCTGTCTGCCAAAAACGTAATGCCACCACTCCGATGGGCCTTCGGTATTCATACGCCGGCGAGGTTGGGTGTCAGCTTCTGGTAGCCCTGTTCCAGAGCCCAGGCGTCGAGTGCCTGGGCCGCGATCTCGTCGGCCTCCGGTACGCAGGCCAGTTCCTTGATCGGCTCCAGGATGTGGAGGTACGTCTTACAGGCCGTGCAAACCAGCGTCTGTAAGTGCGGCAGGTGCCCGGAGCGGTAAAACTCTAAGTGCTCGGTATCCCCGCAGGCCGGGCAAGTGGTTCGCGGGAAGGGCCATTCGGTCCGGCAAACCGAGCAGGCTAAGTTTAGGGCATCGCCGTCTCCCTGCGGTCGCAACAGGCCGAGTTGCGGCAGTTCGCCGCAGCGCGGGCATTCGTTGTCAGCACGGTCGGCCGGGGCTTGCGGCGGATTCAGCTCCGCCCTAATTCGCGTCGCCCAAGTGTCGGGTGCCTGCGCCGCCAGATCGCCGTAGTCGGCCGCACCTAGCGCCTGGCGTTCGGAAACCTGGGCAAACAGCAGCAGCGCCTCGGCGGCATACGGAACCTGGTCAGCAAGCGCGCGGGCGCGTTGCGCGCGTACTAAGTAGCGGTTCACTTACTTACTGGTTTCCCGATACCACTTGGGGTGGTGCGACTTAGCCCATTCGGGCGAAACCCAGCCTCGGGTCATGGCGGTGAAGGCGCCCGGAACCACTAGCGTGCTCATGTAAATGTGGACGATGATGCCGCCCAGGGACGCCAACGCCGCGATGGGATGCACCAGCACGGCCATCAGCCGCAGCGTGCGCGGCATCAACTCCGGGAACCAGAGCACGATGCCCGATGCGAACAGCAGCGTGGCGCTGGTGGACTGGAGCCAGAACAGCGACTTCTGCCCTGCGTTGAAGCGGCCGCTTTCGGGTACGCCTTCTTCCATATGCATGGCGTACTTGTGACCCACCTTGAGCCACTCGCGATCCTGCGCATCCAGCCGCATAGCGCGGTTCCACATCCAGAATAGACGCGCCAGCAGTAACGAGAAGATCACGCCGGCGATGGGGTGCCAGGCGCGGATCATCTCGCCGCCGCCGAGTACGCCTGCGGTCCACCACATGGCTTTGGACCACAGCGCGGTGCCCGAGAGGCCGGCGTAGACAAAGCTGATGGCCACCAGCCAGTGGCTGACGCGTTCGGCCAAGGAGAAGCGTTCCATGCGGCTGCGAGCCATCTCAGTCTTCATGCTTGTGCTCCTTGGGGCCGATGGCGAGGAAGTGCACGAGGGCCGTGAACAGCCCGCCAAAGAAGACGAGATTGCCCAGCCACTTCACGGGGCCCTTCCACAACGACACGGTCCACGGGATGCGCGGATCCTTGGGCAGGCCATACTGTTCGGGCTTGTCGCCGTGCTTCAGAACGTAGAGGACATTGGTGCCGCCCACGCCCGGCCCATCGTAGATGGCGGCGTTCTCGAAGCCATCGGACTTCAATTCGGAGACGCGCTTCTCAGCCAGGAACTTCAGATCGTGACGCGTGCCGAAACTGAGGCAGTTCGTCGGGCAGGACTTGATGCACGCCGGCTCCAGCCCGACGGCCACGCGGTCCGAACACAATGAACATTTGTAGACTTTTTTGGTTTTCGAGCTGAGGCGCGGGACATCGAAGGGGCAGCCGGTGATGCAGTAGCCGCAGCCGATGCAGGCGTCATGTTCAAAGTCGACAATGCCGTTGGCGCGTTGGATGATGGCGCCAGGCGCGGGGCAGGCCTTGATACAGCCGGCATCGGCGCAGTGCATGCACTGGTACTTCGCCATCAGCCACGACTGCGCCCCATTCTGCTCAGCTTCATTGAACTTGATCAGGTTCCAGAAGTTTGGCGCCAGGTCCGGCATGGTCTGATAGCTGTTGTTGAACGTGCCTAACGTGAATTCCTGATCGTTCCACTCCTGGCAGGCGACTTCACAAGCTTTGCAGCCGATGCATTGCGTGGTGTCGATCAACTTGGCAACGGTCTGCATTTAGACTTTCTCCACATTGACGAGGAAGCCCTTGTACTCGGGCGTTCCGGCATTGGGGTCGTAGGCGGAAGGCGTGAGGTTATTCACCAGCGGACCGCGGACACGGCCGACAAAGCCCCAGTGGATCGGGATACCCACCTGGTATACCGTCTTGCCGGCCACCCTCAGGGGGCGAATCCGTTTGGTCACTAGCGCGGGTCCTTCCACCATGCCGCGTGCGGAGCGGACGCGCACTAAGTCGCCGCCTTTGATCCCCTTCTCATTGGCCAGCGCTTCCGGCAGTTCGACAAAGAAGTTGGTCTGTAACTGGCTGCCGCTGGCGACGTGCTTGGTCCAGTAATGGAAGTGTTCGGTCAGGCGATAAGTGATGGCGACGTAGGGATAGTCCTTGGCTTCGCCGAGCTTGTCGAGCGGACCGTGGAAGATAGGTGCCAGCGGGTTATGGGAGACGTTCGGGTGCAGCGGATTGGGCACTGGCGATTCGACGGGCTCGTAGTGTTCGGGGAAGGGGCCTTCCACCAGGTCGGCCGCGAAGAGCTTGGCGACGCCTTCGGGCAGCATAATGAAGGCGCCCATGTCTTCGGGCTTCGCGTCGGCTTTGTAGTCTGGCGTATCGCCGATCCAACGCGTTCCGTCCCAACGTAGCGGCGTACGCTGCGGGTCCCAGCCTTTGCCGGTGCTGTCGGCGCCGGCGCGGTTATAGAGTATGCGGCGGTTGGCGGGCCAACTCCAACTCCAGTTCGGATACAGGCCCAGGCCTGTGGGATCTTCCTGTCCACGCCGCGCCATGAGGTTACCGGCTTCCGTCCAGGAGCCGGAATAGATCCAGTTCCCGCACACGGTGGAGCCGTCGTCCTTCAGTTCGCCGAAGCCGTTCAACTGTTTGTTGGTGGCGACGTCGCGGCCGTTCACTTCGCGAGCAACCTCCTCCAAGGACGGACTGAGCGGGTTCGCGTAGTCCCACGTCATCTCAAGGAGCGGCTTGGGCGCGGTGCCGCCTTCCTTCTCGTACAGTTCGCGGACCTTCAGGAAGATGCGCGCCATGATCTCCTGGTCGACTTTGGCGTCGCCGGGAGGCGGCAGCGCTGCCTTCTTCCACTGCAGCCAGCGCGACGAGTTGACGAACGCTCCGTCCTTTTCGGCAAAGCAGGCGGCGGGGAGGAGTAATACTTCGGTCTGGATGTTACTGGCTTCCACATAAGTGGGATAGAACTTCTCCCCCAGCTTCCGGGCATTCCAGAAGGCCGCGGTTTCGGTCTCGAAGTTCTCCACGACCACCATCCACTTCAGCTTGGAGAGCGCGTCGAGCATCTTCGGCGTGTTGGGCCCGTTGGCTACCGGGTTCATGCCGAAGCTGATGAAGCCCTCCAACTGGCCCTTCTGCATGTTGTCAAAGAAGTGGCCCCATCCGTAGTTCTCGGTCTCGCCAGCCTTGGGAATATTACCGTAGCCGAAGCCGTTTTCCTTACTGGCGTGGCGTCCGTAGTACGCCTTCAGCAGGCTGACCATGAATTTCGACGTATTGCCCCAGTAATTGAGGGAATTGGGCCGCAGCGGCTTCGGCGTGTAGGCCTTCAGGTAGTCGTCGAGCGTGGCGTGGTTGGCACGCGGGATCTTGAGATAGCCGGGCAGATTATTCCAGGAGCCCATATCGGTGGAGCCCTGGATATTGGCATGTCCGCGCTGGGCGTTCACGCCGCCGCCGGGGCGCCCGATGTTGCCGAGCAGCAACTGCATCATGGCCGCGGTGTGGATCAACTGCACGGAGTGGCTGTGCTGCGTCCAGCCCAAGGCGTAGAGGATGGTGCCGGTCTTGTCGGGCTTGCCGGAAGAGCAGATAAGGTCGGCGGCTTTGGTGAACTCTTCGGCAGTGCAGCCGCAGATGTTGGAGACCGCTTCCGGCGTGTAGCGCGCATAGTGCGCCTTCATAAGTTGAAAGACGCAGCGCGGGTTTTCGAGTGTAGGGTCTATCCTGGCGTAACCGGAGGCGTCGGTTTCGTACTGCCAGGAGGAGCGGTCGTAGTTACCCTTCGTGTTATCCCAGCCGGAGAAATGGCCATTCTCGAAGCCGAAGCCTTCCTTCACCACGAAGGCGGCGTTAGTGTGAAGCTTGACGTACTCCTCGTGGTACAGCTTGTTCGTCAGCGCGTGATGGATGATGCCGCCGAGGAACGCGATATCGGTCCCCGAGCGCATAGGCGTGTAGGAATCGGCGACGGCGGCAGTGCGGTTAAAACGCGGGTCCACGACCACCAACTTCGCTTTCCGCTTACGCCGGGCTTCCATGACGAAGCGGAAGCCCACGGGATGATTTTCGGCCGGATTGCCGCCCATGACCAGCACGACGTCCGCGTTGGCGACGTCAGTCCAGCCGTTCGTCATGGCGCCTCTACCAAAGGATGCAGCCAAACTGGCCACAGTGGGGCCGTGTCAAAGCCGGCTTTGGTTCTCGTAACTGATGATACCCAGGCCGAAACGGAACTTACTCAACAGATAGTTGATTTCGTTGGTGTCGGTGCAGCCGCCGATCATGGCGATGCTAGCGGTGCGGTTGACCGTTCGGCCCTGCCCGTCTTTTTCCTGAAAGGTGCGATCGCGGGTGTCTTTGATGCGGCGCGCTGCCTTGTCGATCGCCTCATCCCAGGAGATCGCCTTCCATTCGGCGGAGCCGGGAGCGCGGTAAAGGGGCTTGGTCAGGCGTCGCTCGTTGACGACGAATTCCTTGAGCGAGATGCCTTTCGAACAGAGTGTGCCGCGGTTGATGGGGCTGTCTGGATCGCCTTCAATGTGGACGACCGTTGGCTGCACGTTGCGGGCTTTATCGCCAAGTGTATGAATCACCACCGAACAGCCAACGGCGCAGTAGGGGCAGACGCTGCTGGTCTGCGTAGTGCGCGATATTTTCAGTTCACGGGCGGCGGCCATGGCAGGCTGCAAACTCAATCCGATCCCCGTTACTCCAGCGCCCGCGCGCAAAGCGGTAGAGCGCAGAAGAGCCCTTCTCGATATGGACAAAGACATGCGACTTTCAGCAGTTGTATCACATATGGTGTGAAGCATGGGGCGGACGTGATTTAATCAGGAGTGCTGGTTGGGCCCAAAGGTTGTGATGCGCTTCTCGTTTTTGTTCTTCCTCGTTGTGATTTCCCCTGTTTTTGGCCAGTCGAGCGGTTCGGGTCGGACGACCATAACCGGAACGCTGGATACACGGCAGCCGCACCCGGCGGTGCAGGGGCCGTCCAATCCGGTGCGGCGTCCGCGCCAGATATTGCCACCCGCTGAACTAGCGGCGCGGCAGCAGGAGTTGATCCGCCAGCGTCCCAGTCTGGTAGTGCCGCCCGGTGTGGAGAAAGTGGACCTGCTGGCGCGCGGGCAGGCACCTTCCTATCTTGGCGGGCAAAGTCTGGCGATGAATGCGACGCGGAGCTTTGCCGGCATTCCGTGGACGTTCTTTGAGCCGCCGAGCCCGGACGTCGCGGTGGGTCCGGTGGACGTGCTACAGACGGCGCACTCGCAGATTGCGCGGTACAACAAGAACGGGCAGAAACTGAGCCAGGTGTCGTTGCAGCAATGGTTCGCCAGTATCCTGCCGCAGGTCTGTCCCAGCGGGGCGCAGAACTGCAACATGTTCGACCCGTCGATTCGCTATGACTCGCTCCATGGGCGCTTTCTGATCCTGGCGTTTTCTGAGGACGCAGGCGACATATTTAGCCCTACCTACGGGATGTCGCACTTTGTGTTGTCGGTATCGAACGGGGCCACTTACGAGAGCGGCTTCCGGCATTGGGCTTTTCGTGGCAATCTGAACGGCTCGACCCCGACACCCTACGAACTGGACTACCCGCAGATGGGTTACGACAACAACTGCGTGTATCTGACGGGGAATATGTGGGATCCGAATGATCTGATCTATGGGAAGATCCGGATCCTGAAGAAGAGCGAGTTGTACCGGGAATCGACCACGGCGGTTACTTACAAGGATATCTGGGATCTGAAGAATGAGGACGGTAGCGTCGCGTACACGATCCGTCCCGCGCAGGTGCGGGGGGCGCCGGGAACGGGAACGCCGCCCGGGATCCTGGTGAACGCATCGCTGATACTGAACGCGAATTACCTGACCTTGTGGCGCATTCCGAATCCCACTGGCGATAATCCAACGGCGCAGCGAACAACGCTGCGGAGCGTGTGGCCGTATGACTTTCCGGCTGATTTCCAGACACTGGGGACGGTGGTGGCATTGGGGGACGGGGCCGACTCGGCGGTGTTGAAGGCGATCCAGCGCAACGGGATTCTGTACACGGCCCGCAACGCCGGATACCCCACGGCGACCACCACCGTGACGTACGACCGCATCGACCTGGCGCGCAACGCGGTGACGTTCCAGGCCCGCTTGGTCGGCGGCAATTACTTCTTCCCCGCGTTCGACATGCCTGCCAGCCAGGCGCCGGGGAATACGGTTCTGGATAAGTTGATTACGGGCTCTTCCACCGATGCCAACGGCGCGCTGACTTACGCGGGAGTGCCGGGTGTGAAGGATGGAGAGGATGTCTATTATGCCCACAACGGGCGCTAC
>JAEUQF010000193.1 GCA_016789745.1 Bryobacterales bacterium | reverse complement strand
GGGTGGATTATCGAAAGCGGAACTGTTCGACCGGCTGAACGGAACTGTCGAGGAGGCCTGTGGGGTGATCGAAGGATTGGACGGGGCGGCGCTGGCGGGTGAGCGGACGATCC
Source organism: Bryobacterales bacterium (assembly GCA_016789745.1). Lineage (GTDB taxonomy): Bacteria > Acidobacteriota > Terriglobia > Bryobacterales > Bryobacteraceae > CADEFT01. The sequence continues at coordinate 9,888 of JAEUQF010000193.1, read as the reverse complement.
AGGGGTATCCAGTGACGGTGCTGGAGGCAGTGTACCACGTGGTGGAACACTTTGCGATGCACGCCGGGCAGATTATGTTCGCGACGAAGGCGTTGACGGGGGAGGATTTAGGGTTCTACCGGCACCTGGCGAAGGGTGCGCCGGTGAACCATGAGGAGAAGACGCCGTAGTTAGTCGACGAAGTGAGGTAGCCGGGACGATGGTGTGGTCGCCGATACGGGTGCGGTTGGAGGGGCCCGTTCTGCTCGCCCTTCCTGTGCGTTCTTGCTTGGATCGGGAAGGCAGCCACCACCATCTTTGTAATGAAACTCGCGGCCTCGCGATGTCTGGCCCTGCCACGACTTGCCTGATACAGCAGAGCACTCCTTCCCTCCGTTGCTGGATGGCGGCGGCGAGTTCTTGAATTGTGCTCACAGGTAACCCTTTGAGCACGGGCAGGGATGGCGAGGCAGGTTAGGTTAGCGTACAGGCCTTCACTCGGGGAGGGCTTTCTACATGCGTTCGGGGACCATCTCGACAAGGGCGTCCCAGACAAGGCCGTTCGCGATTCGGCTATGTGAAGACCACCAAATGTCTCGCTTTCCCTTTCGGCCATATGTTAAGATTTGTGCAATTTTATAGCAGCATTGAGTCATATGCACTCATGCGGAGGATTACGAAAGCGAAGGCTTTTGGCAGGGTAATGGCCAGTTGTCGACAGTTCCTGCCGATCATCAGGTGAGTAGCGCCGACTTCGCTGTTTGCGAAGCTGAGCAGGAGAACGTCGGCGCTTGAACGGGCTCCGCCGGCGGGTGCCCTTGTTGGAGCGGAACGGATGAGCGAGCAACCCGGAGCGTATCTCGATATCACCGATGGCACGAACAGTGGGCGGTTGGCGCTAAGTCCCGGGGCGGTCTGCCGCATTGGACGGAGCGATGGAAACACGATTGTGGTGGCCGACACCCTGGCGTCGCGGAACCACGCGCTGATCCAATCCTCGCCGGATGGCATCTTCTACCTGACCGATTTGGGGAGTACGAACGGCACGACGGTGAACGGAATGCGGATCAGCACGCCGGTGATGTTGCGGCACCGGGATTGCATCCAGATCGGGAGCCTGCGGTTCACGTTTCAGCAAGTGGGTGCGGCGGAGCCGGAGACGGTGAGGGCAACACAGGGCCCCAACGGGTTGGGGCAGATGCGGACCATGAGCGCATTGGTGGTGGACGTTCGGGACTTGACCGGACTGGAACGACGTCTCGGGCCGGACCGTCTGGGCGAAGTAACCGGGATGCTGTTCCGGGACACCAACCAGGCACTGCAGATCTACGGTGCATGGAGCCAGAAGTACACCGGCAACGCGGTGATTGCCGTGTGGCTGCACTCGTTAGGGGCGAACGTGAAGGAGTTCCTGCCAGCGCTGGAAGCGCTGCGTGCGATGCGCGACATCGCCGGAATGGTGACCAGCCGATTCCAACTGGGAGAGCCGATCCGGATGGGAGCTGGGGTGAGTACGGGAGTCGCGTCGACTAACAACTTCGCCGACACGAGCACATCGGACTATGCGGCGCTGGGCGAAGTGGTGCACCGGGCGTTCCGACTCGTAGCGGCAAGCCGGGAACTGGGCTGTGAAGTCGTGCTGGGGGCCGACTCGTACAGCCTCCTGCGAGGCCATGAGACGGCGAAGGAACTGTTTCTGACGCGGCAAGTGCAATTGCCGGGACATATGGAAGAGTCGGTAGTATACAGCACCTCGTTGAAGGCTCTGAATCCTCTGATTCGAGCGCTGATCACCCCGGAGGATGCGGCGATGCTGAACAAGACGCGGAAGGTGCGGTAGCGATCAGCCATCAGCGCGGTCAGCTTTGTCCATGGCTGGCCATGGCGGGCGTAGCATGGAAGGATGCATGCCGCCGCACTCTCCTTTTCTTTGCTCGCTCTGCTAGGGGTTGGGGCCGCGTTTCAACAGGTGGGCAGTTCCCTCCATCGCGACGCGTTCGTGATGGACGGGCACATTCACGTGATGACGCGGCAGTTGCTGCAGGGATCGGACATTGGCCAGCGGTATACGGACGGGCACGTGGACCTGGTGCGAGCGCGCGAAGGCGGACTGGATGCGATGTTCTTTTCGGTGTACACGCCGGAGGCGTATTACACGGGGCGGCACGAAGTGAAGAATACGTTCCGCGTGCTGGAACTGGCGCTGGAGCAGATTGAAAGAAACAGCAGGGTCATCGAGGTAGCGCGCACGGCATCCGAAATTGGGCGGATCAACAAGGCGGGCAAGATGGCAGCGTTTCTGGATCTGGAAGGCGGCTTTGACCTGGATGGCGACCTGCATCTGCTGCGTGCGTTGCATCGGATGGGGCTGCGGTCGTTGCAGCTGACGGCACACAATCAGACGAATGCGTTCGTCGACGCGTGCTGCGACAAGGTGCGGTGGAACGGGCTTAACGAGCATGGGAAGAAAGTGATCGCGGAGATGAACCGGCTGGGGATGGTGATCAACGTGGCGCATGCGTCGGAGGATGCGATTCTGCAGGCGGTGGAGGCGAGCCGGGCTCCGGTGATTTACAGCCACGGGGGATTTCGCGGCGTGGTGGATCATCCGCGGTGCATTACAGATAGGGCCGCGAAGGCTCTGGCGGCGAAAGGTGGGGTGATCGGGATCCAGTTCGGAAGCAGCTTTAACAATCCGAAGTACGCGGCATGGGTGAAGGCGACGCGGCCCGCGGCGGCAGAGCGGCCGGACGGCGTACTGCCGCGGCAGTTGACGTTGATGGAGGTGGACCAGCAGGTTGCCAAGGGGCTGCCGTATGTTTTCCGCGGCAAGATTCCGGATGAGTACTGGATGGGGACGGACCAACTGGCCCGGGTGATCGACTATGGGGTGAAGTTGGTGGGTGAGGATTACGTGGCGCTGGGGTCGGACTTTGACGGCGGCCCCCCGCTGCCGCGGCAGATCCAAGATGTCAGCGACTATCCGGAGATGACGAAGGCGATGCAAGCATTGGGGTATAACGACCAGCGCATTCGGAAGATCTTGGGGTTGAACTGGCTACGGGTGATCCGCGAGGTGACGGAGGGGAAGCGGTAGGGGAGCGGTTCGCAGGGACGTCAGGGCTTATCGGCTCGTGATAAGTTTCTCACTGCGGAACAAGCCGGCGGCGAGCGCGATTAAGGTGGCAGTACACGCGGCGACGGAGATCGTCGAGAGCAGGTACCAGGTCACGGCAGGTGATTCCCCGCTGAGGATCGCCTTCGCCAGTTCGAACTGCCCGAAGATGGGGACAGGAGCCAGCCACAGTCCGGTGAAGCCGGGGAAGGCCATGCTGCCCATCAGGCCCAGCATGGGAACCATGATCACGAAACCCATGTACTGTTGTGCTTCCTTAAATGTCCTGGCGAACGAGGCCAGATAGATCTCAAGGGCCGGAGCCAGCAGGCCCGCGGGCAAGACAACGGCGAGCCATTGCACCACCTGCGCCACGGTGAAAGAGAATCGCACTCCCGTTTCGGCGAACGGAACCATGGAGAAGGCCGCGACCATCAACGCGAGTGTCCCCAGCATGCCGACGACGGCGAAGATGGCCGCGGCCAGCCATTTTCCCGTGACCAACTCGATTCTCGGCACTGGATTCAGCAATAGCGGTTCCAGCGCTCCGCGTTCGCGCTCGCCCGCGGTGGCATCGGAGGAGATCTGGAGTGCCGCGGTGAAGGCCGCGAACAGAACCATCATGGGAAGCATCGACAGCACGCGCGCGGCTCGTTGCTGGACGGTGGAGATCTCCAAATCCTCAACGGCGACCGCATGGGCAATCGAAGGACTTACCCCGCGTGCCACCAGCCGCAACCCACCGATCTCGGCGCTGTACTGCCCGATTAATCTACGGAGACGCTCGCGGCCGCCGCTGGACGCATTGCCGGTGCTGTCGCGCACGATTTGCACCTGAGCCGGCCGCATGCCGGCGAACTTCTTCCCATAGTCCGTAGCGATCGCCAACACGAAGGGTTCGCGTCCGCCACGCACGGCCGCCTGGGCGGCCTCCATATCCGCTGGCCCCTCGACCACGCTCACACCCGCCTGCTGGCGTAGCCAGTTGACGAGCAAAGGAGCGTATTGCCCACCCGTAACCGGCACGCGAAGTTCGGTGACAGTCTGGCGCCTGACCTGGAAATTGAGCATGCCCGCCAGCAGCACGGGCCCGATCACTGAACCGATCACCAGTCCGATGATGGCCCGCCGGTCGCGACCGGCATCGATGAGTTCCTTGCGGGCCACGACCCACAGGCGTTTGGCGTTCATAGAGTCTCCTGCTTCTGCCCGGCCAAGGCAACAAACGCGTCCTCGAGGTTCGGATGGCCGGTGCGTTGGCGCAGTTCGTCGGGAGTGCCGTCAGCGGCAACACGTCCCCTTACGATGACGACGATACGGTCGCAGAGCGCCGACACTTCCTGCATGACGTGGCTGGAAAACACGACGCAGCAGCCTTCGTTACGGAGCGCGCGGATCACGTCGCGTACGGCGCGGGTCGCCATGACGTCCAGACCGTTGGTGGGCTCGTCCAGGATTACGTTCTGGGGGCGATGCACGAGCGCGCGGGCGATGGCGACTTTGGTGCGCTCGCCGTGGGAGAAGCCGGCGGTGCGACGTTGGATGATTCCTTCCATGCCGAGCGCACCGGTCCAATACTGAACATTGGCTTCGATCTGCTTGCTGGAAAGTCCGCGAAGCTGCCCGAAGTACTCGATCTGTTCTCGTGACGTTAGCCGTGCATACAGCCCGGAGACGTCGGGCAGCGCGCCCATGCGAGCCTGCGCCTCCAGCGGGTTGCCGGCCACGCTGATGCCGTCCACGTCGATGCGGCCCCCGTTGGGACGGAGTAGACCGTAGATCATGCGCAAGGTGGTCGACTTCCCCGCCCCATTCGGTCCCAGAATCCCGGTCACCAGCCCGTCGCGCGCCTCAAAGGAAGCTTCGTCAACCGCGACCACGTCACCGAAGCGTTTCGACACCGTCTCGACGCGAATCATGGGCGATTGCCTTCGGGTCCCGCATAGCTGAGGAAAAAGGGGTGACGTTGGAGCCCCGCGGCACAACCCGGATTCACGGCGGCGGGCTTCGCTTCGGTAAGGAATTGGCGGATGACGCGCATCATGCAGCCTCGCGGAGTTGCGCCATGACCGATGCCGGGTACGACGATGTGGTGAGTATTGCGCCACTGCTTGGCAAGCATCTCGCCCCAGACTGGCGGCGTGACGGGGTCGAACTCGCCAGAGAGAATCAGCGTTGGCGCATTCGAAGAGAATGGCGTATGGTAGTCGGCGGGGATCTCCCCACGGGGCCAGAACTCGCAGGGTTTCAGGAATGCTTTCGCCAGCCCGGGACCGGCGAACGTGCCTTGCGCTTCGCGCACGATGGTCCGTTCATCCAGGCGTGGCGCGTCCTCGGCGCACACCACCGAGTAGCGCATGCCCATGCTCATCCCCTCGACGGCGCCGACGCCTTCCGAACTTAGCGCCACCAGCCCTGCGTAGCCGCCCTCTGTCGCGCGGTGGATCAGGAACGGCAGCATAGCCGCGGTTTCCGGCAGATAGAGAGCCTGGAAGACAATGCCGCTAATGGTCAGGCGATCGAACGTGACCTGCTCCAGCTTGCCTGTCCGCGGATGCCTGATCGTGACTTGCTCCGGGTGGTGATCCAGGCGAGTCAACAACTGGTTGAAGCGTTGGGCGAGATTCGGAAAGGCCTGAGCGCAGCCCGCATCGGCAGCGCAGGCAGCGGCCAACCGGTCAAAAGCATGCTGGCTATCGCGCGCGAAGTGCAGAGGCAAGATCATCTGCGGAGGCGCGACGCTGTCCAGGACCACGCTCCGCACCGTTTCCGGATGGCGACGCACAAAGGCGATGGCCGCACGGGAGCCGTATGACGCACCGTATAGGTTGATGCGGCGATAGCCCAGCGCTTGGCGAACCTCATTCAGATCGTCCATGGCGATGGGCGTGGTGTAGAGGCGCAGGTCGGCGTCAAAGCGTTCCATGCAGCCGCGCAGCAGATGGAGCGCGGATTCGAGATTGGGCTTCAGCGGCTCATCTTCGGTGGGCTTGCAAGCCAGGGAATTCGACTCGCCCGTGCCGCGCTGGTCCACTAGCACGATGTCGCGGTCGGCCAGTACGGGCCGGAACGACCGCTGGATCGCGGCCGCCTCCTGCGTGGCAGCCTGGCCGGGGCCGCCAGTGAGATAGAACAGCGGATCCGGATTGTGGCCGCGGCGTGCGCCCGGCAGAACAACTACCTTCAGACCGATGCGACGGCCCGCTCTCGACTGGCGATCTTCCCAGACCGGAATGGTCCCACAGTAGGCATCGAGCGGCCCTTGCTTATGCGTGCAGGGTTTGAGGAGATCGAGGGTGTCAGTCCGAGTCCTGATGGTGCCGCATCCGGCCAGGAGCGCTGCCCCGACAATGGCGGCGAGGAAGGCGTGCCCGCCGGTCATACAAGATCAGCCTCCCGATCGAGGAGGTCCAACTCGCGGCGATAGCGCCCGCGTTCCATCCGGTAGGTCTGCGCAATCACGAGATTCTGCATGGCGATGGCGCCCAACAACATAGGTCCACCACGAAAACTGGGGCTCCCAACCGCGAGCGCATACAGAATCAGCACTATCGCGGGCACGGATCCGTAGACGAAGGCGCGGCAACCGAGATTCATGTGCCGTATCAGCTCGCGGCGATGAAAGGCGCGGAGTTGCTCTGGAGATAGCGACCACGGGATCACTTTCGACCAGCCCAGCGCTCTGCACGATTGCCAGGCGGCGCCAACCCAGCCGATCGTCATAGCAAGAGTCACCGTTTCATGAAAACTCCATACACCGCGGGCGTTGACGACGAACGCGCCTATGCAGATCACGGCACTAAAGAGCAGCACGATGTTGCGAATCCAAATCTGGGTTTGGAGCTGCTCGGCACGCCCTCGCAGGTTGGCGGAGACGGAGGCGCCGCGTCCCAATTCGCAGGTTAGGCTTCGCCGTATCTGGCTGCGCACAACGTGAGGGAGGGTAGTGGCAACGTCGCCTACATAGCCAAGCCAACGTGCGTGTGCGCCGCGTTCGGCAAAGCGCTCTTCCAGGTCTCCGAGAACAGGCTCCCGGGCGGCGGGCGGCAACAGAGACGAAACCGCGGCCTGCATCCATCGCGGTGGGCTGGGGTGTGACGCAGTGGTACTCATCGTTATCCGAGCTCCTTGTGGGGATCGCCCCAGATCGGCATTACGGAGTTAGCCATTCGACGGGCGGTTGCAAGGGACTCCTTCAACGCGCGCTCGCCGGGCGCCTCCACGCGGTAGCAGCGCTTGGCTCGGCCGCCTCGCGCCGCGGTCGGCTCCGAGAGCCATGAGGAAACCAGGCCCTTGTCCTCCAACCGGTCGAGCGCTACATAGATCGCGCCCAACGTAGCAGCTTTGGAGGACGCTAACTGGTGGACTGTTTTTTGAATCGTGACGCCGTACGCGTTATCGCCAAGGGTCACGATCGCGGTGAGGACAAGCTGCTCGAACTGGCCGAGGGAATCGCTACGCGGCATTTCTACAACAAAGTATTACATATGCGAGAAGAACGCAATAGGCATCTGCGGAGAGGCAAGTTACTCGCGTGGGATCGCAGTGGCGGAGATGGCCACGGCACCAGCGAGCGGCCGCAATGCCGCGGCGGCAACCAGGGCGAGCAGGACAAGGCCCACGCCCGCGAGCGTCCAAGGGTCGAGGGGCGAGAGTTTGTAGAGATAGATGCGCAGCAGCCCGCTGAGGAACATCAACAGCAATCCACCAAGGAGCAGGCCAGCTAACGCGGGCATGGCGAGCCGCCGGATGATGGGTGACGCGAGTTGCCAGCCCTGGGCGCCGAGGGCGCGACGGATGGCAAACTCGTTCCGCCGGCGGCTGACGGCGGGAGGCAAGGCGCGCCGAGATCAGCTCAAGCGCAGAGCCAGCTTATCTGGCGCGATAGGGTCCGTCCGACGAAAGCAACGATATCACCACGGGCGGTGTCAGCTCCTCAAAGTGAATGGCGGCTGATCGCAGTTCGAGCGAAGTGAGACGGCGAACGGCGGTCGCCACAGACAAGAGCACCCCGACGGTTAGTCCAACAGCCCACGGATTCTGCAATGCGGGGAGTTCAATTCGCGCCGCCATGAGGAGCGCATTGAGAGCCAGGAGGGTGAAGGCGACGAAGCAGTAGTAGACGTTGGCGTTGCCTGGCAGGTAGCTACAGGTGAAAGGCATCTTTTGGAAGCGCACCAGCGCGCTTTCGACGAGCACGGCGGCGACGGAGGTAAGGATAGCAAGATGTCCCAGGGCGGGACGCCAAGGCCAAAACCACGCGAGAACCACAGCCCAAAACACTAGGGCGGGAAAGGCGGCAAAGAGGATCAGAGTACCTCTCGTCGCTGTTGCATAGTGGTGAACGGGCTCACATGGCAAGAGCTGGAAGATCCAGTTAGCAGTGAGATCGACAGGTATTGAGAAGGCGACGCGGCACCCCGCAATGACCAAGAAGAGCATCACAAAGCTCGCTACCAGGAGAGGGGCATTGGGTTCACTCCACAGCGATGGTGAACGCAGGTCCCGTTTGACAAGGGGAGTCTTAGCGAAAAGCATAAGAACGGCAAAGGCCAAGCCGAGAAAAAGTGCCAGGACGAATCGCTGCTGCCGGGTGCGGGCCAGTGTGCGCAACTGAAAATGGCTCAAGGCGGCAGCCTGCGGCCGACCGAACTCCGGAAGATGGATCGGCCACCGGCCAGGCGCAAGGTTAGGTTGTTGCACCAGCGATCGGAGTGTGCGCAGATACGCGGTGGAAAAGCAGATGGCGGCGGCCGAGCATGAGCAGGCGAGCGCGAAAAGCGCCCGATAAGCAAAGGTATTGAGATGGCCGGTCGCCCTGCCGGCGATAAGCTCATGCAGGCCGAGAAACCAGTAAGTCGGTGACGAATCAACGGGTAACGCGTGCCCTTCCATGAAGTAACCCATGAGAAGCACTGAGAAAGTGCCAACCTGGAGCATCGGGGACAGGCGCAACGCCAGCGGACGCGGCAGCATGGCAAGCAAGCCTTGTATGCAGAGTAAACAGGTCAGGACGAAGGCGGACGAAGCCGCGATGGCAACCCAGTAAGCGGCGTAGCCTCGAGCGATAGCCCAGATTCCGGTCTCGGGAGATGCCGCTAAGGTGAACACTGCAGGCCAAACCAGGCCGGCGACGCAATGAAGCGCGCCCACCATCAGTGCCAGGGACGCCGCGACCGCGGCAACTTTCGCCAGGAAGATCTTCCACGGCGGGACTGGCAACGGTAACAGAACAAGTGCATCGCGACGATCAGGGAAACACCCATCCCAGCTGAATACACATAAGAGTCCGGCCAGCAACATTGTGGTTGAGATAAAGAGGTGCTCCATCAGGCGCGCCGCCTCAACACCAGTCCCGGGCGGATAGCTGCGGCCAGCCGTAAACAGGCCTGCCACACCGGCGAGCAGGCTGACGTAAAACAGGATCGATCCATATTGCGCGAAGAGTCTTGTCGCGTCTCCACCTGCTGATGGTGACAAGACCGACTCATCGACAATTCGAAATCGGAATTGGAGGAATAGCACTCGCACTTGGCTGAACATGGATTACCCCGAATCACGATCGCAGAAGTTGGACGATCTCTCTCGAGACCGCGTGAGGGTCCCGTGCCACGGCTAGTTGGGAGAAGATGCCCTCCAGTGTCGTCTGTTCGGTCTGGGTGCGAAGGCCCTCCATCGAGTCGGAAGCCACAATCCTTCCCCGGTGAATGATGACAACACGGGAAGCGACGCGCTCCACAGTTTCCAGTTCATGCGAGCTAAAGAGGACAACTTTTCCCTCGCACGCGAGTTCC